>DASPZJ010000081.1:0-10176 GCA_035636315.1 Thermoplasmata archaeon | reverse complement strand
GGATCCGTGTACGTCGAGTTGAAGTAGAAATCGACCCGCCCGCTGTCTCCCGGGGCGAGTTCCGGGGTGTCCTGGATCCGGACGAGTTTGTTGACCTTGGAAACGTCGCCGAAATCCTCGGCCGATGCCGACGGGACGAGGAGCGAGGCCACGATCAGGGCGGCGAGGGCCAAGGCCGGGGCCCGCATGATGCGCGCCGAAGCGGGTGGCTCCTATTATAGATATCGCGGAGTGTATCGCGGAGAAAAGCGAACCGGGAGGTGGACGACCGTGAACGGGACGGACGCGGTTGAGGTCCCGAAGGCGAACGCGGCCGCGGTGCTGCGCGCCCTTTCGTCGAGCGACCTCGTCGATCCGGGGCGACAGATTTCGAAACGCGGCAGCTCGGTGCTGATCCCGGTCCGCGCAGAACCGGAGGTCGACCTCTCGCGGTACGGTGCCCGAATCATCCAGGATGGCCGCCTGGCTCTGCGGGTCCGTCCGCGCGACACGAGAACGCGGCTGCTCGCGGAATTGGCGGCGCTGGGGATCCCGTCCAGGATTGCGCCGTCGAAATGGGAGCGGATCGGGGAAATCGTGGTCATTCGGGTGCCTCCCGAGGCGCAGGCCCTCGCCGCGAGGATTGGGCAAGCGTACGGACGCGCCTTGCGCGTACGAACGGTCGTCCAGGACCAATCGGGCATCCACGGGCCGCTGAGGACGCCGGACATGCGCGTGTTATGGGGAGACGGCACGGAGACGGTCCACACGGAGGCGGGCGTGAAGTACCGCCTCGACGTCGCGCACGTGATGTTTTCCTCCGGGAACATCCGGGAGCGCACCGGGATCTCCGCGCGCGTCAAACCGGGCGAGGTCGTCGTCGATCTATTCGCGGGAATCGGTTACTTCACCCTCCCGATCGCCCTGCGATCGAGGCCGTCCGCCATCTACGCCTGCGAGCGGAGCCCTCTCAGCTTCCGATACCTCGTTGAGAACGCTCGGCTCAACCGCGCGGACTGCGTGATTCCGCTCCTGGGCGATTGCCGCGAGACGGCTCCGTGCGGCGTCGCCGACTGGGTGCTCATGGGCCACTTCGACGCGCGCGAGTACCTCGATGTCGCGTTCCGGGCGCTCCGGGGTCGCGGGACGATCGTATACCATGAACTCGGCCCGAAGGAACAGTATCCCGATGCCTTGACGCGCCGACTCGCGGCCGCGGCCCGTGCAAGCTGGATGGACGTGAGGTCGATCCGAACACGAATCGTGAAGTCGTACGCCCCGGGAATCGTGCACTCCGCTGCAGAACTGGAGGTTAGACGCCAAACTCGTGGGAGTGCGACCGAAATACAGATGAAGGATGACTCGCTAGAGCCGCCGGGGATTGAATGAACTGCCCTAAGTGCACCGCGGAGCTGCCGGTGGGAGCGACCTACTGCCCGTCCTGTGGCGCACCGCGAAGCGAGATCGACCGGCTTCTGCGAGACGCCGAGAGAGCCGCCAAGAAGGCCGTCGACGCGGCTGGCGCGGCGCTGGATCGTGCGGCGAAAGAGCTCCAACCCACGTTCGACAAGGCCGTGAGCTCCATCCGGCCGGCGGTCGAGGAAGTCGCGAGGACGGTCAAGCCGCTCGCCGACAAGACGGCCCGGGCGGCGAAGGACGTCGCGAACGCCGTCCGACCCGCGGCGGAGACGACCGCGAAGGTCGCCAAGGAAGTCGCGGACAAGACGATCGCGGCGGTGAAGCCTGCCGTCACGAAAGCGGCGGAGACAACGGAATCGGTCGCGCGCCGCGTCAAGGAGAAGGTACAGGGCCGCTAGCCCGTGCGATGTGGGCCAGGCCGCCGGGGGAATCCATCCAAACCGTTTTCTACGCAACAAGGCCTAGCATGGCCGTGCGTCAACGCGGGACATCGCTGGTCGAGGCCCTCCTCCTTGCCTACGTCCTCGCGGTTATCTTGTCCCCTGCCTCGGTGGCCGCCACAACGCCCCGGGTGCTTGCCACGCCCGCGGGCGCGATCGTGGTGAATTTCAACGTTCCGGTGGACGCGGGCTCCGCGGACTACGTGCAGCACGCCGCGCAGCTCGCAATCGATGACCGGGCGGATCTGATCATCGTCATGAATACGCCGGGCGGTCTCCTCGCGAACATGGTCCAGATCGTCGGATCGATTCAGACGGTGCAGGACGCCGGCCTTGCCGTCTATACGTACGTCCCGCCGGTCGCGCTCGCCGCCTCCGCCGGGAGCTACATCGCGCTCGCGACGAACGCGACGTACATGGGGAGTGGCTCGATCATCGGGCCCTCGACGCCGTACATCGTCGGCGGAGATCCGAGCGAAGTCCAGCATGTGCAGAACGCGATGACGGCTTACATCAGTTCCCTCGCCCAGAAGAACGGATACAACGTGACGGCGGCGGCAAATATGGCGCTGAACAACGTGGCATACCCTGCGTCCGAAGCCGCCGCAATTAGACTCGTCAGCGGGATGGCGGAGACATTCGATTCGTTCCTGGCGCAAGTCGGCCTGACCGGGGTCCCACTGACGACCTTCAACGAGCCGTTGTACGACCAATTCCTCAGCTTCCTCAGCGACCCAACCGTCGACGGGCTCTTCATCCTCGTCGGGATCATCGCCCTCGTCCTCGACCTCTTCCACCGGACGCTGTTCCTTAGCGTCGTCGCGGTCATCTTCATCGCGCTCGGCTTCTTGGGGGCGCAGGTCATCGGCGCATCGATCGTCGGAATTCTGATGTTGATCATCGCGGCAGCCCTTGTGATCCTCGAGGTGAAGGCAGGCCATGGCCTCTTCGCCGTCACGGGCATCGGCCTCGGAGTCGCCG
This sequence comes from Thermoplasmata archaeon, assembly GCA_035636315.1. Taxonomy (GTDB): domain Archaea; phylum Thermoplasmatota; class Thermoplasmata; order RBG-16-68-12; family RBG-16-68-12; genus RBG-16-68-12. The sequence continues at coordinate 7,357 of DASPZJ010000081.1, read as the reverse complement.
GCACGTACCTGCTCGCATACAACGTCCGGTACTCCCCCTCTCCATACGGCGTGGAGCAGTACGTGATCCTGGGGGGCACCGGGGCGGCCCTCGTCGTCGCGTTCCTCTACCTCACCCGGATCCGACGCGCCCTCATGGCCCAGCCGAAGCTCATCGATCCCGGTCGCATCGTCAACATGACGGGTCGAGCGACGACGGACCTCGTCCCCGGCAAGGACGGCGTGGCGAACGTCGGAGCCGAGGACTGGACCGCGCAGTCGGACCGGTTCATCCCGAAAGGCTCCCTCATCCGCGTCACCGCCTACGTAGACGGCAAGGTCCAGGTCACGGTCGACTCGCCGGGAGAGCCGGGGCCGCCGAAATCGAACGAGCCCTCCGCCACCCCGCCGTCGCCATAGGCTCTTCGTTCAGGTCGGGTGCTTGCGGACCCTCAGGGTGACGTTGTCCGGATCGACCGCCGTCACAATGACGGATTCTCCCCGGGCGATGTCGTCCTCCGCAACCGCACTCCACGATTCGTGCTCGACGTGCACGACGCCCTTGCCGGTGGCCTTCATCGGGACGAGGGCACGCCCCGTCTTGCCGATCAGCGTCTCGCCGGAGAAGTAGCGTTGCGTGATGACCTTCGTCGTCGTCTGCTGAAACGCGAAGGCCAATCCGACGCCGATCATCACGATCAAGACGCCCGAAGCGACATAGTCGAACCGGCTCACGAGCCATCCATGGACGATGAGGAAGATGCCGAAGGCCACGACGGCCAGGACGACGAGGACGGAGCGGATCCCGTAGAGGAAGAGCCGGTCGAGGAGACTCGATATCGGCACATCTGGACTTTTACTTGTCATCTCCTTTCGCGGCTCCCTCCGCCGACGCGAGCACACCTCGGAACGGCCGGATGAGCTCCGTGAACTCGAGGGGCAAGATGAACTTCGTGGCCGGGCTTGCGCCGAGCGCCTTCAGGGCGTCGAGGTACTGGAGCATGAGGGTCTTCTGGTCGACTCCCTTCGCGGCTCCGAAGATCGTCGAGAGGGCCTGTGCGTAGCCCTCCGCGTTCAAGATCGCGGCTTGCCGTGCGCCTTCCGCCCGGAGGACCGCGGACTGCTTGTCCCCTTCCGCGATGGTGACCGTGGCGGTCTTCCTCCCGTCGGCTTCGATGACGACCGCACGCCGGCTCCGTTCGGCCGACATCTGGAGGATCATCGCGTCCGTGACGTTCTTGGGCGGGAGGATCTCTCGGATCTCGACGTTCGTGACCTTGACGCCCCAGCGTGTGGTGACCTCGTCGAGCTTCGTCCGGAGGATCGCGTTGATCTCCTCGCGCTTCGAGAGCACCTCGTCGAGGATGATGTCGCCGACGACGGCGCGGAGCGTCGTTGTCGCAATCCCCATCGCGGCTCCCTCGAAGTTGTTCACCCGAATCACGGAGTCCGCGGCGCTCGCGACCTTGAAGTAGACAATGAAGTCGACATCCACGGGGGCGTTGTCTTTTGTGATGCACGTCTGGTGCGGGATCGTCAGGAATCGTTCCCGCAAGTCCACGCGGACCGGCTTGTCGATTCCCGGAATGACGACGACGATCCCGGGGCCCTTCTCCGCCTGGGCCTTCCCAAGGCGGAAGTTCACGATTCGTTCGTACTCCTTCACGACCTTGAGGCTCGCGAAGAGCAAGATCAGGACGATAATCACGAAGACGAACGCGCCGACCGCGGCGCCCACCAAGTCCGCACCTTGAAAGGCGGTCGTCGAACCGAGGTCGAGTGGACCTAGGAACCCCCCCATGTCTTTCCCCGGGCGGGGATGCTCACTCTCAGACTTAAGGCCAGCGTCGGATTGCCGCGCACTCCCACACTCCGGTATTGAAACCTTTATCCCGCGAGGGCAGGTTCGGTGGATTCGTGTCCCTGGAGGACCGACTCCAGATCGTCCTGCGCGGCTCCGAGGAAGTCGTCACCCGCGACGAGCTGCGGACGCTCCTCGCCAGGACCAGCATCCCTCGGGCCTACGTGGGCCTCGAGCCGTCCGGGTTGATGCACATCGGGACCGCGTTCGTCATCGGCTCGAAGATCGGCGACCTGATCCGGGCCGGCTTTCATACGACCATCTTCCTGGCGGACTGGCACGCGTACATCAACGACAAGCTGGGTGGGAACCTCGACAACCTGCGCGCCTGCGCCGAGTACTTCAAAGACGGCTTCCGAGCGGTGGGCGTCCCGGACTCCGTGGAGTACCGGTACGCCAACGAGTTCGTGCGCCATCCGGAGTACTGGCAGACCGTCATCCAGGCCTCGAAGGCGTCGACCGTCGCGCGAATCCGGCGCGCGCTCACGATCATGGGCCGAACGGAGGAAGAGGCGGACCGCGACGCCTCGAAGTTGATCTATCCGGCGATGCAGGTCGCCGACATCCACTGGATGGATCTCGACCTCGCGCTGGGAGGGATGGATCAGCGGCATGCGCACATGCTCTACCGGGACCTCTCGCCGAAGCTCGGCTGGAAACAGGTCGTCGCGCTCCACACGCCGCTCCTACCGGGCCTCCAGGGAGGGGGCCGCATGGATCCGATCGCGGGCAAGATGTCGAAATCGAACCCGGACGCGAGCCTCCTCCTCAATGATGCGCCCGAGGAGATCGAGCGCAAGATCGGGAAAGCGTTCTGCCCGGCGAAGGAGACCGTCGGCAACCCGGTCCTCGACGCCGCTCGGCTGGTCCTGTTCCCGCGCCGCGGCCACCTGAACATCCCGCGTGACGCGAAGTTCGGCGGCGACGTCGTGTACGAATCGTTTGGCGACCTGACGAGGGCCTACGGAAGTGGCGAACTGCATCCGAAGGACCTGAAGGCGGGCGTCGCGGCCGGAGTGAACGAGGAGCTCGCGCCGGTCCGCAAGTACTTCGACGCGCATCCTGAAAATCTCGACGCGGTCGTACGCATTCTCCAGTAGCTGGGATCCTTTGCGCCGGAACGACGAGGCCGCCCTCCTGGCCGTGGTCGGCGCCGGGTTCCTCCTCCTAACCGGATATTCCGGCGCCAGGTCGGTACACAACTTCTTCGAGTTGCTCGTCGACATCTTCGGCAATCGAGCATCCCTGATCGTCCTCGCGTACGGCTTCGTGGCGATTGCGTCGCTCGGAGGGTTCGCGGTCCTTGGCGGCGCCTACCTGATTTGGAAAGACCGCGTTCGGACCGGGCGGCTCGTGATTCTCGTCGGCTCCGGCGCCGGCCTCTTCACGCTCCTCCTCTTTCTCGTCGTCCAGATCCGGCGGGGAAATGTGGACCTCCTCCTGAGCGTGCTCCCGGCCATCCTCGGCGTCGCTCTCGGGATCGTCGCCCGGCTCCGCGCGAAGGCGACGCCGATCCTCTGAGCGGCTCAGAGCGGAGGGACGGACGGGACGCCCTTCCGGGCGTTGGAACCGCGGGAGCGGCCCAGGAAGAGAGCGACGAACCCGGCGAACCCGAGGACGCCCGCGACCACGAACGGGATCGACGCCTGGACGGACGGAGTGGACCCGAACCGATCCGCAAGGACGCCCGCGAGGAACAACCCCGCCGCGCCGCCGAGCAGCTGGAAGGCGAAGATGAGCCCGAAGGCCGCGCCCCGAAGGCGGCGGTGGCTCGATTCCGAGACGAACGCGAAGATCCCTGGGTACGTGAGGAACAACGCGGAACCGAGGGTCCAGAGGACCGCGATCACGAGGACGAGATTGTCCAGCAAGCCGCCGATTAGTCCCGCGAGTCCGATCCCCGCGTATGACGCCAGGAGGGTCCGATACCGTCCGAAGCGGCGGCTCACTCGACCGAAGAAAAACGCGGCGATGGCGCCTGCGAGGATCCACACGGCCACGGCCACGCCCGCCGCATCCTTCGCCAGGGAGAACTTCGTGACGAGCAGGAGCGGCCCGAAGTAGCTGACGATGTTGTACACGGCCCCGCCGAGGGCGAGGGGAAGGAGCCACAGCCGCACGTCGCGCAGCACGCCGACGTAGTCCGCCACGGAGGACCGAGTCGGCTCAGGCCGGTATCGCCGCCCGCGGACGAGGTAGAGTCCGAGAGCGACCGCCGCCAAGTTGATGCCGCCCCACAGGAAGAACGGAGATTGCCAACCGAGCGCGACGGCGAGGACGGCGCCGCTCGCCATGCCGAGGATCACGCCGGTATCGCCGAACGCGCTTTGGAATCCCATCGACCGATCGAGATCGGGTCCCTCGTACTCTCGACCGATCCACGAAATCCCGACGGGATGGTAGAAGCTTGCGCCGATGCGCGACAGCGCGACGAACACGAGGAGTGTCCAGAAGGAGGACGAGAGCGTGACGAGCAGGGAACCGAGGCCAAGGATCGCGATGCCGATGGGGAGGAATCGCGAAGGATCGCGTCGATCCGCCATAATCCCGAACAGGAACTGGAAGCCGGCCGTGACGAGGAGCGCAGAACCTCCGAGCAGCCCGACCTCGATGGGTCCAAATCCTCCGAAGACCGCCTGGAGGACGGCGATCTGCCCCGCGAGGACCGTAACCGCGCCGTCGTTCGTCAGGTGGTAGATTGAATTCGCGAGGAGGACCCGACGTTCGCCCGGCACATATCGGCGATGGAGAGCCGAGATAAAGGGTTAGCCCCGCGGGCGCGATTGATCTCGGAGTCAGCGGTCGGCACATCCAAATAGAGGGGCGAGGATGGGCGCCACCGGCCAGGAGACCGCGGACGGCCGACGGTGGTCTTTCGGGATCGCTGAGGAACGTCCCCCCTCCCTCGGAGTGGTGGCCCCGCGCAAGCGGGGGGCCTGAGAGGGCCGGCAAGGGCGCAGAAACGACACAGCCTGCGTCGAGGATGATCCGCCCGGCGGTGACGTTGACGCGGGATCTGGTGAGACGGCGACACCCCACCGGAGCAAGTCCAAGCAGGCGCGATGCGCCAGGTAGGACGCTCAGTCCAATGCCGTCAGAACAGAAGGGGGCGTACGGCGGCCACCTGGCCACTTCTGTCGTCGGCGCATGGAGAGAGTCGGCTCGGCGGAGAAGCATACGTTCGGCCGCTCGCGCCTCCCTCGCCATGACCGACGACAGCTTTTCTCCATGGAACGACAGAAGGCGCGGCATACGTTCACCGGTACCCTTGTACCTCATCCTCGGGTTCAGGTTCGCGTACCGGGCCTACCGCCTTCTCGAAAGCTTGGACGTGACGAGCTCGCACGTCCCGGCGGTAGTGCAGGAAGATCGTCTTGCTGTCCGTCCAACCGCCCTGCGCCATGAGACTCGTGGTGTCCTCGGTCCAATTCGTCGCCAGGGTGCGCCGGAACGTCCGGGGCGTGATTCCCTCGGCTCCGTACTTCCGGAGGACCGCGTTCGGCCACGTCCGGTGACGATGCGGTTTGTCTGTCTCGCCGCGGAAGATGAAGTCCGTGACTCCCGCGCCTTCGACGTAGGCCTTCAATTCGGCGGCCGTCACTTTGCTCACGAGTGAATCCGTCACTGCCCCGGTTTTCCGCGTGCGCTTCCGAACCGACGTAATCCCGTCCGCGACGTACAGATCGGAGAGGCGGACGGCCACAACGTCACTCGGCCGGAGGCCTGTGTCATGCAAGAGACGGACCGCGAGGCGTTCCTCCGCGTTCGGGATGCGAGCGAGGAGGGCCGCGTACCCATCGGCCTGGACGAGCTTCGGGTTCGCGGCGATCTCCTTCGGCGGCCGCTTCATCCGAGCTTCGACGCCCTTCGACTCCAGGTACAGGTTGATTGCCGCGACCATGTTCGAGAGGCTGTTCGGCGCGTAGTCACCGAGCAGTTTCTCCCGGTACTCCTGAACCGTCCCGTCCGTCAGAGCCCGCGAGCCACGCCATCCGTTGAAGCTCTTGACCACGGCCTCGTATCGCTTCCGCGTCTCCGGATTCGGTACCTTCGACCGCAAGAAGGCGTCCCATGTCACCACGGGCTCCCTCCCGTTCGGATGAAGAATCCTATCGAGGATCCCCACGTCGTTGACCATCGCTCCCCGAGTAGGGTTGTACGCGGGACAAGCCCGCGATCTCGGGGTTCATGTCGACCATCTACTCGTAATCGTTCCCCTTGGTTACGAGCGACAGGGATATGCCGATATGGAGGGATAGAGGTTTCGGCATGGAGAACCCGTCTTGGTACAACAGACACATCAGCCTCTTTTGGGGTCTGGTTTACGTTTCGATGTTTGTCACGTTCGACTTGATCATGACTGCAGCGCAGGGCCCACAAATCTGGACCTGGCAGGTCATGCTTCTGGTCAACGTCCCGCTCGGCCTTGTTCTGATTATTGTCTACATGGGTTGGCTGGGTCGTCGAGCCGAATCCCGGACCAAAACCAGGTGATTGCGGCACGGCCGGCCTTCGCCTCCCGAGCGTCGCCCTCCAAGTTGACACCGAGCCCTCGGGGAGAATGCTCACGGTACCGCTTCCAAAATCGTCGCTGCGGAGTCAACCTGGCTCCGTTCGTGCGCGGTCTCCGCATCCTCATCGGCCCTTGGCCCGTCGGGGTTTCGACCGATGATTCGTCGGTCGATGCGCCGCATGGACCGCAGGTCCTCCAGCGTGAAGTACGTGTCCACTAGTCCGGGGTATCCGGGCTCGTGGGGCTCGGGCCGCTTCGCGCTGAGTGCGATCTTCGCAATACGTCGCATCCGCCGGGCGACCCCGGGCTCGTTCACGCGTAGCATTGGGCAGATCGGTTCGTCCGGGAGCCAGATGCCGTGACGGTTGGACTCCGGGTCGCACGCGCAGATCGGGGCCGGGCAGTCGAGCCGGTGGCGTTCTCCGTCTAGCTCACAAGTCGTTTCGTCGCGTGCTTCGAAGCGCATTGCTGCCGTTTCCTGGCAGCGGCGCGCTTCGAGGCCATGTGCCCGCGGGCGCCTGAGGCATTTGTCGGCGATCTTCCCGCTCTGGGCAGAACCTGCCCTTTTTCAGCAGAGGTGCCGATGGTAGCCCGTCATCCGTCATGCCGTGACTCCGGGCTCTCTGCGCTGTCGGTTCGGGTTATCCGCGTCCGCCGCTAAAAACCTTGGCAGCGCAGGAGCGGTCGGACGCGGCGCCGCGACGAACGGCAGTCCGACAGTATGCACCGCGACTAATGAAGCTATTGAGTAGCCATACGAAATTCGCCATTACCGAGCGTCCTCGGTACATTAGGGCGTCAAAAGGTATCACAAACGTGCGTGAAAGGTACCAAAACGCTACGTTTGGTGTCGTTTCACCGAGAGAAAGGCCCATTTGTCTTCGCATCTGCGCAGGCCCGCGAACGAGAGATCTTCAATCGGTGGCGCAAGTGCGACATGCCTCCCTTTGGGGCAATGTGCCACTCGTCGCACTTGTCGGACCACGCGGCCGTGAGCCCGGCAGC
>DASPZJ010000080.1:0-15597 GCA_035636315.1 Thermoplasmata archaeon | reverse complement strand
CGAAGGCCGGAACTTCGGATCGCCCGTCTCCCGGAAGAGGACCTCCATCACGTCGAGGCCGATGTCGAGGCCGGTGTAATCGGCGAGCTCCAACGGACCCATCGGCATGTTCGTGCCGAGCTTCATCGCCTTGTCGATGTCCGCCGCGCTCGCGACGCCCTCCTGGACGAGGTTGAACGCCTCGTTCATCATCGGCACGAGGAGGCGATTCACGACGAATCCCGGGGACTCCCTCACCTCGACGGGATCCTTGCCGAGCTGGCCGCATAGGTCCTTGACCAGCGCGATCGTCGCGTCGCTCGTCTCCGATCCTCGGATGACCTCGACGAGTTTCATGACCGGCGCGGGGTTGAAGAAGTGCATCCCCACCACGCGGTCCGCGCGCTTCGTCGCGTTCGCCATCTCCGTGATGCTCAAGGACGACGTGTTCGAGGCGAACACGACCTCGCGCGGGCAGAGGCGGTCGAGCTCGGCGTAGAGCTCCTTCTTCACCTCCATCTTCTCGAAGACCGCCTCGATGACGACCTGCGCCCCCGCGACCGCCTCCTTCAGGTCGACGGCCCCGCGGATCTTCGAGAGGATCGCGTCCACCTCGACCTGGGTCATCTTGCCCCGCTCCACGCGCTTCGCGAGCGGCTCCTTGATCCGACGGAAGCCGCCGTCGACGAGACGCTGCTCGATGTCCCGCATCGTCACCGGGAACCCGGCCGCGGCGCACGCCTGGGCGATCCCCGCGCCCATCGTGCCCGCGCCGATCACCGCGATCTTTCGTACGTCCGTTGCGTGCATGGCCGCCACCGTCCCGCGCGGAGAACCGCACCGCGGACGTAAAGCCTGCGTTTATAAGGGATTGCGGTAGGCTCATATCTCCCCCGCCGTATGAGCGCGGCAGAGGAGCCCCGATGCAACGCCCTCCGAGGTCCCTCGTCCTGGCCTTGGCGATCGTCCTCGCCTTGGCGTCGATCGTGGCGGTCGCGCCTCGCGCGGCCGCGGCCCAGAACGGTCCCTCGTGGACCCAAGGCGATTTCTGGGTCTACACCCGCACCGCGGGCGGCGCGACGTCGACGGTCCGCGTCGACGTCAACGAGCGCACGACCCTCACCCTGACGTCGGGCACGTACAGCGTGTGGAACGTGACGACGACCACGACGGACGCCGGCGGCAACGCGACGGTCCAGAACAGCTGGATCCAGGAATCGAACCTCGGCCTCGCGAAGGCGAACTTCTCGACGATCTTCGGGGACGTGCAGGTGACGTTCGATCCGCCGCTCGCCCAGGCGGTCTTCCCCCTCTCCATCAACGCGCAGTGGTCCCTCAACACGACGGTCCGGCTCGTGAACATCGCCTTGAGCTTCCCGCTCGCGTACAGCGGCACGGTGATCGCGGAGCACTCGACGACCGTCGTCGCGGGATCGTTCAACGTCGCGGTGATCCGGAACCCCTCCGTGGGCACGGCCCACGACGAGAACTCCTATTCGGAGGGCGCGGGGAACAACGTCAAGCAGGAGTCCTACGACGGTAGCGGCAACCGCGTCGCGGAGCAGGAGCTGACCGCGTACCGGTACCAGTCCGGGTTGGTCGGCTTGCTCCTGATCATCGGGGGCGTCGTCGTGCTCGCGGCGATCGCGATCGCGGTGCTCGCGGTGATGCGACGCCGGAAGATGACGCGGCCGCCCGGTGCGTACCCGCCCCCGCCGCAGGCGCCGCCTCCGGGCCCGTGAGCCGCATCGGAGCCGTTACATACGCTCCGCGCCCGTGACCGGGCGCATGCGAGGTGGGCCGTACGCCGCGATCGCCCTCGCGGTCGTCTCCGTCTCGTTCTCGGCGATCTTCATCTCTTGGTCCAACTCGCCGTACGTCACGATTGCGCTGTACCGGCTCGCGATCGCCTCGGCGATCCTCGCGCCCATCGTCCTCCTGGACCGCCGACGACCGCTCGTCGGCATCCCGCGGCGGGACGTCCTCCTGATGATGGGCGTCGGGGCGATCCTCGCGACCCACTTCACGCTCTGGATCGGATCACTGAAGATCGAGGGCGTCCAGGTGAGCGTCGCCTCGTCCGTCATCCTCGTGACGTCCCACCCGCTGCTCGTCGGGATCCTGTCGCACTTCGTCCTCCGGGAGCGATTGAACGGACGCATGGCCATCGGGATCGCGCTCGGCTTCAGCGGCGTGGTCGTCATCGCGATCGCGGACTCAACGGCGAGGAGTGCGAGCTTGGTGGGCGACCTCCTGGCGTTCTCGGGCGGCGTCGCGGCCGGCTTCTATTTTCTCCTGGGCCGTCGACTCCGTCAGCGGATTCCCCTCCTCGCCTACGCGTTCGTCGTGTACGTCACCGCGACCGGCGTCCTGTTCCTCTACACGCTCCTCCTCCAAGAGAGCCTCACGCCGACCGGCGACCTCCGGACCGAGATGGCCCTCTTCCTCGCGATGGCCCTCATCCCACAGATCGGCGGGCATACGCTGTACAACTGGAGCCTGCGCTGGGTACCCGCGCCGATCGTGAGCCTCAGCCTCGTCGGGGAGCCGATCGGTTCGAGCCTGCTCGCGTGGGTCCTGCTGACCCAGACGCCCGGCGTGGCCGTCGGGATCGGCGGGGCGCTCGCCCTCGCGGGAATCTACCTGACCATCGCGGGACAGGGGGCGCGGACGCGGGAGGCGATCGCGGCCCGGGACGTCGAATGAGAGCGTACCTCTAAGCAGAGGTATGGACCGCGGCGGCGATCTGACGCTCGATCTGGACCCGCCGTCGGGCGAACTCCTGCTCCGCCTTCCGATGGTACGAGGCCATCCGTCGGAGCAGCTCGTCCCGAGCGCGCGCCGACTCGACCCGGCCGATGTAGTCCTCCCTTCGCGCGGACCGACCGTTGTCGCGCTCGTAGTGCCAGAAGTAGAAATAGCGTCGCCCGCCGAAGTCGCGGACCCGCGCCCCGCATCCGATCTCCATATTTCATACCTCTAAGTAGAGGTATATCGCGCGAACCCAAGGCCCTTCCGGTGGGGTGCGTGAAACTACTCCCACGGCTAGGGTTCCTCGGGCCCTCGGCCCTTCCGCTCGAACTGCTTCGCATACAGTTCCTTCAGCCCCGAGTACGTGTCGACGTCCTGCGGCCCCTTGTCGTCCCGGATGCGGACGATCCGCGCGAAGCGCAGGGCGAACCCGCTCGGGTAGTGCGGGCTCCGCTGGATCTCGTTGTGGGCGACCTCGACGACGACCTCCGGCCGGACATGGAACCCCCACCGCTCCTCCGACGTCGCGAGCTTGCGCAACCGGTCCGTCATCGCCGCGAACTCCGCATCGGTCAGGCCCTTGAACGTCTTCCCGATCATCTGGAACGTGCCCGTCGTCTCGTCTCGCACCGCGAGCCAGTAGTTCGACAGCCATCCTTCCCGCCGACCGCTCCCCCACTCCGCCGCGACGATCGCGAGGTCGAGGTGGTCCGCCGGCTTAATCTTGAACCACTTCTTGCCGCGCTTCCCGACGGAATACGTCGACTCGAGGTGCTTCGCCATGAGCCCTTCGTGGCCCGCCGCGAGCGCCTCTTTCAGGAACGATTCGATCTCTTCTTTCGACCCGGCAATCCGGCGGGCCGTCAGATACTGCGAGGGCACGAGCTGTTCGAGGAAGTCCCACCGCACCCGGTACGGCTCGTCGATGAGCGTCCGGCCGTCCAGATGGAGGAGGTCGAACAGGTAGAGCCGCACCGGGATCTCCTCCGCGGCCGCGGCGATCTCGTGCACGCGGCGGAATCGTCGCATGAGGTCCTGGAACGGCAGCGGCTTGCCCGCGTGGTCGATTGCGACGACCTCGCCCTCCAAGAGGAACTCCTGCGCCGGCAGCGAGCGGGCGATCGCGACGATCTCCGGGAGGCTGTTCGTCACGTCGCTGAGCCTGCGGCTGAAGATCCGGACCGCCTCGCCGCGGCGGTGGATCTGGATGCGCGCGCCGTCGAGCTTGTACTCGATCGCCGTCGCGCCGCCGTGCTCCTTCAGGACCTCGTCGAGGTCCTCTGCCATGTCCGCGAGCATGGGCTTCATTGGCGCCAGGAGGCGCAAACCGCGGGACCGCAGGCCATCCGCCCCCTCGAACCGCGCGATCTCCGCGACGAGGCCGAGGTCCCCCAGGAACATGTGCGCCGTCCTCACGGTGTCCGCATCGACCCCGGCGGCGTCTGCGATGCCTTCGAGCATCACGCCCTCATTCACGCCGATCCGCATCTCGCCGAAGACGTTTTTCAGGAGGACGCCTCGCTCGTCTTCGGAGGCGCGGCCGAGGAGGGACTCGAGGATCCGCCGGCGCACCTTCGTCGATTCGGGCCCGTGGGCCTCCGCGATCTGAGAGAAGGCGCTGGAGGCGTCGAGGATCGTGAGCGGCTCCGGATTCAGCGTGGCCTGCTTCGTTCCAGCCATGGCCTTCTTGAGCGTCGCCCAGCCGACGTTCAGCGCGCGGGCGTCGGACTCCGCGAAGATCCGTCCGACGATCAGGTGGACAGCCGGAGCGACTTCGTCCCTCCGCAGCGACCGGAGGAACTCCGCCAGGAGCGCGCGCTTCTCGAGGCGCTTCGGCGTGGCCTCGAGCTTCCGCGTCAGGTCCGCAAGGCGCGCGAACGGAGTTTCATCCGGGGTCGTCGGAGTCACGGCGATTCCGGACCATCCGACGCGGCCGGTTTCAAGGTTTCGCTTTCCGCCTCTGAAGGACCGCGCAAGACGTAGAACGCCACGAGCGCGAGGATCATGAGGGCACCCCCGGCAATCTGAACCGCACCCAGTGTGTCGTTCGGGAAAAGATAGAGCGCGAGGAGGATGCCCCACAGGGCCGACGTCGGGAGGACCGCCCCCGTGCGCATCGCGCCGATCGTGCGGAAGGCGTAGAAGAAGAGTACGGAGAACACGCCGACCGCGCTCAGGGACAGGAGGACGAGGATCGGCAAGATGGGGAGCGGGACGGCGAGAGGTGGGCCCGCGAGAAGGACGATGGGAGCGTACACGGCGGCGCCGATGAGCAGCTGGATCTCGAGGAGCGGGACGATCTTGATCCGACGCAGGAGGATCGTGCTCACCGTGTTGCTGACGCCCCAGCACGCCGCGGCGGCCACGAGCATCGCGTTCCCGATCAGGAACTCCAGGAACCGCACGTCCCCGAAACGCAGCTGGGTCGTCACGAGGAACGCGCCGACGGCGATGCCCCCGAGGGCGACGTACTCGCGCCGTGTCGCCCGCTCCCCCAGGACCGCGTATGCGAGCATGATCGTGAAGAGGGACTCGCTGTTCGACAACAGGACGGAGTTCGCCGCCGTCGTCCGCTCGAGGCCGTAGAAGTAGAGGATTGGCCCGGCGACGGCCCCGACGAGGCCGGCGAGGAGGACGAGCTTCCAGTCCGATCGGGCGATCCGGACGCCCCGGAGCGCGGGCGAGAGCCCGATCCCCGGGATCAGCTGGATCAGGAACGCGATGACGAGCGGATCGACCTCATTCAGGACAAGCTTCGAGAGGCTCGGCCAGATGCCGTACAGGACCGCCGCGAGGACAATCGCGACGTAGCCGTACGTCCTCCGGCGAAAGCCCATGAATCACCGCGCGGACAACGCCGCGGACAATTTCAAGATTCTCTGGTCGGAAGGCTTAAGGCGGCACCGGCCGTCTTGTTTTCACCAGGCCTCCGGGGGTGCGAGGAACACCTTGGTCGATGCGCTCCGTGTGATCCAGGACGACGGGTCGACGGACCCCCGTCTGGACCCGAGGCTCCCGGAGGCGGACGCCGTCCGCATGTACCGTGGCATGATGCTCCAGCGGATCCTCGACAACCGCATGCTCGCGTTGCAGCGACAAGGCCGCATCGGATTCTACGGGCCATCGCTCGGACAGGAAGCCGCGATCATCGGCGCGGCGATGGCGATGTCGCCGGACGACTGGATCGTCCCCCAATACCGCGAGCCGGGCGCGGCGCTCGTCCGCGGCATGCCCCTGACGGAACTGCTGTGCCAGCTCATGGGGAACGCCCGCGATCCGGTGCAGGGCCGGCAGATGCCCTGCCACTACGTCTACCGGAAGGGGAACTACCTCTCCATCTCGTCGCCCGTCGGCACGCAGATCCCGCATGCGGTCGGCATCGGGTGGGCGATGAAGCTCCGGGGGGACCGGGCGGCGGCGCTCGTGTTCTTCGGCGACGGCGCCACGAGCACGTCGGACTTCCACGCCGCCATGAACTTCGCGAGCGTCTTCCGCACGCCGACGGTCTTCCTGTGCAACAACAACCAGTGGGCGATCTCCGTGCCCGTGGCGAGGCAGACGGCCTCGGCGACGCTCGCGCAGAAGGCCCAGGCGTACGGCTTCGACGGGGTCCGCGTGGACGGCATGGATGCCCTCGCCGTGTACGGCGCGACGCGCGAGGCGGCGGAGGCCGCGCGGTCGGGGCGCGGCCCCACCCTGGTCGAGGCCCTCACCTATCGACTCGGTCCCCATTCCTCGAGCGACGATCCGTCGCGGTACCGGGACGAGGCGGAGGTCGCCCGGTGGCGGGCCCGCGATCCGATCACCCGGTTCCGCCGGTACCTCGAGCACGCGGGCTGGTGGGACGAGGCTCGCGAGGCGCGCCTCGAGCAGGAGATCGGCGACGAGATCACGCGAGCGGTCCAGGAGACGGAACGCATCCCGCCTCCGCCGGTGGAGAGCCTCTTCACGGACGTCTACGCGGACGTGCCGGCGCGGCTCCGGGAGCAGCAGGACGTCCTGACGGCGAGCCTCCGGAGGTGACGGGTGGCGAAGAAAGGCCCCGCCGCACCCGCGCCCCCGCCGTCCTCCAGTTCTGGCGTGATGCGGGCCCATGAGCTGTTCAAGCAAGGCCGGTGCCAGGAGGCCCTCGCGATCCTCCGGCCGCTGCTGCAGCGGAAGGAGGTCGACGCGAACGTCTGCGCGCTCGCGGCCGCATGCCTCGGCGCGGAAGGCGACTACCTCGAGGCGGCGCGGATCGACCGCATGCTCTGCGAAGCCGAGCCGCAGAACCCGCAAGGATGGAACAGCCTGGGGTTCGACCTCTTCAACGCCGGCGACATTGAGGGCGCGCTCGAGGCGTTCCAGCGGGCGGTGAAGCTCGAGCCGACGCGGGCGAGCGCCCACTACAACATCGCCCGCATCGCCGCGCGGATGGGCGACAAGTCCAAGGCGATCGAGCACTTCGCCCGGGCCGTGGAGCTGCAGGCGGACTACCAGGACCGCCTCGACGAGGACCCGGACCTCCGGCCCTTCAAGGACGATCCGGAGATGCTCGGCCGGCTGCCGGGCGCGGCGGCGAGCGAGGATCCCTACGCCGAGTACTACGCGACGAGGTCGTGAACGATGCCCGCGATGACGATGGTTCAGGCGATTAACAACGCGCTGCGCGAGGAGATGCGACGCGACGATCGGGTCATCGTGCTCGGCGAGGACGTCGGCCGCAACGGCGGCGTATTCCGGTGCACGGAGGGCCTCATCGACGAATTCCCGGAGCGGGTGTTCGACACGCCGCTCTCGGAGGGAGGCATCATCGGCACCTCGATCGGCATGGCCCTCTATGGCTTGAGACCGGTGCCCGAGATCCAGTTCTTGGACTTCATCTACTCCGGCTTCGACCAGATCGTCTCCGAGGCCGCGAAGATGCGGTACCGGTCCGGCGGGCAGTTCACCGTCCCGATGACGATCCGCACGCCGTACGGCGGCGGCATCCGCGGCGGGCATTATCACAGCCAGTCGAGCGAGGCGTACTTCTGTCACACGGCCGGGCTGAAGGTCGTCACGCCGTCGACCCCTCTCGAGGCGAAGGGCCTCCTGACGTCCTCGATCCGGGATCCGGACCCCGTGATGTTCCTCGAGCCGAAGAAGCTCTACCGGGCGTTCCGCGAGGAGGTCCCCGAGGGCGAGGTCACCGTGCCGATCGGCCAGGCCGCCGTGCGCCGCGCGGGCAAGGACGTCACGCTCATCGCGTACGGCTCCATGGCGCAGGTCTGCCAGGAGGCCGCGACGAAGGCGGCCGAGAAAGGCGTCGAAGCGGAGGTGATCGACGTGCGGACGCTCGTGCCCCTCGACGAGCCGGCGCTCCTGGCGAGCGTCAAGAAGACGGGACGCGCGGTGATCGTGAACGAGGCGCCGCGGACGGGCAACTACGGCGGCGAGATCAGCGCGATCCTCGCCGAGAAGGCGATCGAGTACCTGCACGGACCGATCGTCCGGGTGAGCGGATTCGACACGCCGTTCCCGTACACCCTCGAAGACGTCTACATGCCGAACGCGGACCGCGTGCTCGCGGCGATCGACAAGGTCATGGCCTTCTAGCCTGCGGACTCTCAACGGTTCGGCCCGCCAAGACCGCGAAAGTCCGAAATATGCCAATCGTACCCGCGAGAGCGAGTCCGCCGACGATCGTTGTGAACCAGACTCCGGCGGCGGGCCACCCGCCGTAAGCTTGGGACAGCCCAAGAGGTGGTGATTGAGAGATATGGTACGCTCCGTGAGCGACGGCTGCGACGGAGGTTAGTAGACCGGTCCACCACCCCCACTCGCGCAGCAGCGAAATGCCAACCGCCGCGGTCATCCAGAACAAAGCGAAACCGGAATAGGCGATGCCATAACCGAAGAGCTCGGCCCCATCGACCCTTCGTTGCGGAAACATTCTAAAGAGGCCCGAGGTCAAACCTAGACCCGCGAATATGAGAGTAACTAACCCCGCGGCACCGATCAGCCAGCCCAACACCGTAGTCGTGCGGGGACGGGGCAACCCCTCACATCGTCTGCGGTCGTCGGAACGCCCGCGCGACACCCAGCAGGTACACGAAGACCGCCCCGACGATCACGAGCGTGACGATGGCCGTCAGCGTGATGTCTTTGCCGGCGTTCGAATCCTGCCATACGTTGTAGCCTAGGTAGACGAGCGTCACGAGCGTGGCGAGGACGGCGAGTCCCCATGCCCACGGGCGGAGGCGCATGAGTCCGAACCCCGCGACCCCTAACACGATGCCGATGATCACGTACAAGAGACCGTTCAAGAGCAACGTGGTCCCGGGGATCGGCGATCCCGGGATCAGACCCGCGAGTCCTACGATGAAGCCGGCGATGCCGATCAAGAACATGACGAACGCAGCGAGAACGACGAGCGCGCCCAGGATCGTGATCCCCAGGGGACGGGCCAAGATCGGTCACCTCACGGAAAGGAGGAGCAGGACGGGAACGCTTCCGGCGCGGAGCGCCGGGCACAAATCACGCCCACCGGTCTGTGCCACTCCTCCACGACCCACTCCTCCCCGAGGCGACATCGATTGGCGGCCATAAAACGATTCGCATTCCGACGAGGCGGCATGGCGTGGCTCCAGGGGCAAAGCGTTAAGTCGGCTTCGGGTCTTGGCGACGCGTAATGGCCCGGGAGTTCAAGCTCCCCGACATCGGGGAGGGCGTCCACGAGGGCGAGGTCGTCAAGTGGTTCGTGAAGGAAGGGGACGCCGTCAAGGAGAACGATCCCGTCGTCGAGGTGATGACGGACAAGGTGACGGTGCAGATCCCCTCGCCGGTCACGGGCAAGATCCTCCAACTGCGGGCGAAGGAAGGCGAGGTCGTGAAGGTCGGTTCGACGCTCGTCGTATTCGGCGAAGCGGGCGAAACCGTGCCGGCGCCCACTCCCACCGCCACGCCGACCGCCTCGGCGACGCCCGCGCCCCCGAGCCGGATGGCCGCACCGCCGCCTCCGCCGTCCATTCCCGGAGAGGTCCTCGCGGCCCCCGCGGTCCGTCGACTCGCGCGGGAGCTGAACGTCGACCTCGCCGCGGTCCGGGGGAGCGGGCCGCAAGGACGCATCACCGAGGACGACGTGCGCCGGGGGACGAAAGGACCCGTCGCGCCGGCGAGACCCGCGGTCGCGGCGGCCGTTCCGGCCGGCGCGGAGGAGCGCATCCCGATCCACGGCCTGCGGAAGCGAATCTTCGAGAAGATGGCGAAGTCGAACGCGACCGCCGCCCCGTTCACGTACGTCGAGGAGATCGACATGTCCCAGCTCGTCCCGCTGCGCGACCACCTCAAGGAAACGGCGGACCGCAAAGGACTCAAGCTGACGTTCCTCCCGTTCTTCATCAAGGCCGTCGTCGCGGCGCTCGCGGAGTTCCCGACCCTGAACGCGTCCGTCGACGACGAGCGAGGGGAGCTCGTCGTCAAGCGGTACTATCACATCGGGATCGCCACCGCGACGGACGAGGGCCTGACCGTCACCGTGGTCCATGACGCGGGCAAGCGGGACCTGTGGGACCTCGCGAGGGAGATCGACCGCCTCACGACGGCGGCGCGGGACAAGAAGCTCTCCCTCCCGGACGTCCAAGGCTCGACCTTCACGATCACGTCGCTCGGGAAGGAAGGCGGCATCCTAGCGACGCCGATCATCAACTGGCCCGAGGTCGCGATCCTCGGCATCCACAAGATCGAGAAGCGGCCCGTCGTGCGGGACGACCACGTCGTCATCCGGGACATGATGTACCTTTCCTGCTCCTTCGACCACCGGGTGATTGATGGCCACGTCGGCGCCGCGTTCGTGCAGTCGGTGCGGAACCACCTAGAGCACCCCGCGACGATTTTCGTCGGCGTGGGCTGATTGCCGCGTCCAGGGCTACTTGTGTAGAATCCGGAATCCACGACGCAACATTCCCAGCGTGACCGCGGCGACAACGAACCAACAGGCCGAATCGACCGCCAAGAAAGCGGCACGGAATTCCGGTTCGTCTTTGGCTTGGCCGTCTCCCGGGATCACAGGACCGTAACAACGGATGTAGAACGCCACGGGGAATCCCGCGTATTCGCCGCCTTCGATGCACACCGGATGGATTGGCGAAGGAAGGGCGAACGAGGTGATCCCCAGGAGCGCCCCCGCGATGACCGCTGTGAGGAGCGGCGTCAGGATTTCTGAGCGCCCGAATCGCGACACGACGGCCATGGAGTCCTCTTGCTGTTCCGACACCGGAGGCATGCGGTTTGGTCCTTTGGGTTTCGTTCGGAGAGAGCCGAGCAACGCCCAAACGGCGCAAAGGGATTAAGACCGCGGAGATGTTCGGTCGGCTCGTGGCCCGCCAGGTCGACGTCGTCGTGATTGGGGCCGGCCCCGGTGGCTATCCCGCGGCGATCCGCGCGGCCCAGCTCGGCAAGCACGTCCTCCTCGTCGAGCGGGACAAGCTCGGCGGCGAATGCCTGAACTACGGCTGCATCCCGAGCAAGGCGCTCATTCACACGGGGAACCTCGTGCAGGCGATCGAGCGCGCCGCGGAGCGAGGCGTCGAGACCGGCCCGGTCAAGGTCGACATGGCCCGACTGCAGGCATGGAAGTCGTCCATCGTGCAGCGGCTCGTGAACGGGATCGGCCAGCTGTGCAAGGGGAACGGCGTGGAGGTCGTCACGGGACAGGCGTCCTTCACCGGACCCGGGAGCTTGCACATCCGCGGCGCGAGCGTCTCCGAGGACGTCACGTTCACGGACGCGATCATCGCGACGGGCGGCCGACCGTCCGACCTGCCCGCGTTCCGCTTCGATGGCAAGAAGGTGCTGAGCACGAAGGAGGCGCTCGAGCTCCCCCGCGTCCCGCCGAACCTCGCGATCATCGGGGGCGGCATCTCCGGGCTCGAGATCGGCACGTTCTACGCGAAGCTCGGCAGCCGCGTCGTCGTGATCGAGATCATGGAGCAACTGTTGCCCGGGACCGACCTGGACGCGGTGCGCGTCGTCGCGCGGGGCCTGCAGAAGCTGGGCGTCGAGGTCCACGTGAAGTCGCAGGCCCGCGGATGGCGGGTGGACAAGGACCAGACGGTCGTCGACGTCGTCACTCCTGATGGCCTGATTGCCCGCCGCGCGGACCTGATCCTCGTGACCGTCGGACGGCGGCCGAACACGGACGACCTGGCGACCGACAAGGCCGGTGTCGAGGTCGGGCCGAGAGGATACATCAAGGCGGACCGGCAACTTCGGACGACGAATCCGCACGTCTTCGCGATCGGCGACGTGATCGGCCCGCCGTTCCTCGCGCACAAGGCGACGAAGGAAGGCCTCATCGCCGCGGAGGCGATCGCCGGCCATCCCGTCGAAGTCGACTACCGCGCGATGCCCGCCGCCATCTTCACGGATCCCGAAATCGCCACCGTGGGGATGCAGGAGGCAGAGGCGGCCGCCAAGGGCCGCAAGGTGCGCGTCGGCAGGGTGCCGTTCGCGGCGATTGGCCGCGCCCTCACGACGGGCGAGTACGACGGCTTCGTAAAGCTCCTCGCCGACGCCGACTCCAAGGTCTTCCTCGGCGCGACAATCGTCGGCCCGGAAGCGAGCGACCTGATCAGCGAACTCGCCCTCGCGATCGAGATGGGCGCGACGGTCACGGACATCGCGCTCACCGTACACCCGCATCCCACGCTGCCGGAGGGGATCATGGAGAGCGCGGAGGCCGCCCTCGGGCAGGCGATTCACGTGCTGAACCGCTGAGACCATGCTCACGACGGACGAGGCCGAGAGGGCGATCCTCATCGTGCGGGACGCCTGGCTGCTCGACCTCGGGCGACGGACGTACCGGGAGGTCTGGGACCTTCAGAAGATGCTCGTGGACCGCCGCGCGCAGGACAAGATCCCTGACGGGCTCATCCTCGTCGAACACGATCCGGTCGCGACGCTCGGCCGGCGGGGGACGCGCGAGGACGTCCTCGACCCGGGCCTCGAGGTCGTCGAGGTCGAGCGGGGCGGCGAGGCGACGTACCACGGTCCCGGCCAGCTCGTCGGGTATCCGATCCTCAAGCTGCCGGACCGGCTCGAGGTGAAGCGCCTCGTGACGGACCTCGAGGAGGTCCTGCTGCGCACGTGCGCGGACTTCGGCATCGAGGCGACCCGCGACGGACCCGAGCGCGGCGTCTGGGTCGGCGGCAAGAAGATCGCATCGATCGGGCTCGCCGTCCAGCGGAACGTGACGTTCCACGGCTTCGCCCACAACGTCACGACGGACCTCCGGGAGTTCCTGAAGATCCGGCCGTGCGGGCACGAAGGCGGCATCATGACCTCGATGGAGCGGGTCCTCGGACATCCGGTCGACCTCGAGGACGTCAAGGCATCCGTAATCGCGCACTTCCAGGCGGTCTTCGGCGTCACGTTGCGGCGCGTGAACGTCAGCGAGTTGCTGCCGGAATCGCCGCGGGGGCCACGGCGGCGGCCTTGAGCGCGCGGAGCTGTCGAATCATCTCCGGCACGACCTCGAAGAGATCGCCGACGATCCCGTAGTCCGCGATCTCGAACAGCGGCGCCTTCGGGTCGAGGTTGATCGCGAGGATCTTCTCCGATTCCTGCATGCCCGCGAGGTGCTGGACCGCCCCGCTGATCCCGACGGCGATGTAGAGCTTCGGCCGGACCGTCATGCCGGTCTGCCCGACCTGCAGCATCTTCGGGACCCACCCGCTGTCGACCGCCTTCCGGGACGCGGCGACCGCCCCGCCGAGCAAATCCGCGAGTTCCTGGAGCATCGCGAAGTTCTTCGGATCGCCGAGGCCGTAGCCGCCGCTCACGACGACGTCCGCGTCCTCCGGTCGGAGGCCGCCCTCCTTCGTGAACTCCGTGAACTCGAGGAGCGTCACGTCCGCGTCCTTCTCCGAGAGCTCGGCCGCCTCGCGGACGACCTCGCCGCTACGGGATGGATCGTGCTGCGGGGCGATGAACACGTTCCGACGCACGGACGCCATCTGCGGCCGGTGCTTCTTGCACAGGATGTGCGCGAGCGATTTCCCGCCGAAGCTCGGGCGGATCATGTCGAGGTTTCCTTCGGCGTCGATCTCGAACTTCACGCAGTCCGCCGCGAGGCCCGTCTCGAGGATCGCGTGCAACCGGCCGCCAAGGTCCCGGCCGTTCTTCGAGGCGCCGTAGAGGACGATCTCCGGCTTGTGCCGCCGGATCAGCTGGGCCATGACCTGTGCGTACGGCCGCGATCGGTAGATCTCGAGGAGCGGGTGCTCCACGACGACCACGCGGTCGAGGCCGTAGCCGATCGCATCCCTCGCGAGCGCGGCCACGTCACGTCCGAGCAGGATGCCTGTCAGGGCCGTTCCGCGGAGGTCAGCGAGCCGACGGCCTTCGCCGATCAGCTGCACGGAGACGTCGCGCAGCCCGTGCTTCCGGTGCTCGAGGAACACCCAGACGCCGCGGAAGTGGGACTTGTCCTCCAGGAGGTGGGCGTCCGTCACGTCGCAATCACCCGGTCTCCCAGGAGTGCCTCGAGGAGCCGCCGGACGGCGTCCCTCGGGTCCCCCGTGAAGATCTTCCCCGCGCGGGAAGGCAGCTTCACCGTGTCGACCTTCGCGACGATCGTCGGCGAGTTGAGCAGGCCGACCTTCTTCGGATCGATCCCGACGTCCGCGCACGACCAGTGCACGATCACGCCGCCCCGTTTCACTCGGATCTTCCCGGTAAGGGAGGGCTCCCGCGGCCCGTTGCAACCGAAGTTCACCGTGGCGAGGCACGGCATCGACGTCTCCCACCACTCCGTGCCATCTTCCGCGGTGCGCCGTGCGCGCACCGTGCCGTCGACAATCTGGACCTCGGAGACGTACGTGAGCTGCGGCAGGTCGAGATGCCCCGCGATCCCCGGTCCCACGTGGCCCGTCGAGGCGTCGGTCGTCTCCTCGCCGCAGAGGATGAGGTCGTACCCGCCGATCTTCTGGATCGTCTCGCTCAGGGCGTACGCGGTCGGGACGGTATCCGAGCCGCCGAGGATCCGGTCCGTGAGCAGGACGGATCGGTCCGCACCCATCGCGATTGCACGCTCGAGGCTCTCGTCGAAGGACGTCGGGCCCATTGAGAGGACGACGACCTCGGCGTCGTGACGGCCCTTCAGCTGCAGGGCGATCTCGAGGGCGTTCGCGTCCGGCGGATTGATCTCGCTCGGCACCCCGACCCGCTTGAGCGTCTGCGTCACGGGATCCACCTGGAGCTCCTGCGCCTTCGGGACCTGTTTGATGCAGACGATGATCCTCACATCGATCGCGCTCCCTGAAGGAGGTCCATCAACAACCTCAGTTTCGAGACGCGCGACTCGGAGGCCTCCTGGAGGACGACGTCCAGAAGCCGATCCTTGCCACTCCCGTCCACCGTGTACAGCCTCTGTGCGATCTCGAGGAGCATCCGAGGATAGAGCTCGAAGAGCCGTTCGTTCTTCATGTAGAGCGGAGCGCGCCGGAACCGCTCGAGATCGGTGAGCACGTTCCGCGACCGGAGGAACGACTCGTAAACCGCAAGGTTCTCTGCGGTCATGCCGCCCGCGGCCCGGGCGGCCTCCGCCGCGTCGCCGACCGCCATGCCGGAGGCGATCGCGAGGTCCACCCCGCGGAACGTGTATCCGTTGTTGATCAGGAAGCCCGCGGCGTCGCCCGCCACGAGGACGCCGTCCGCCGCGAGGCAGGGCATCATCCCCGCGCCGAGTTCCGGCACGAGGTGCGCGCTGTATTCTGCGACCTTGCCGCCTTTGATGAGCCGCTGGACGGCGGGGTGCATTCGGAACTTCGTCTGGAGATCCTGGATCTCGACCTTCTTTCGAGAGAGGTCCTCGGACGACACGACGAGCCCGAGGGAGACGGACGA
>DASPZJ010000079.1:0-14647 GCA_035636315.1 Thermoplasmata archaeon | reverse complement strand
TTCGACGAACGGATGGGCGAACTTCTGCGCCACCAGGCCTTTCGAGCTCGCTCGTCGCAGGTGGCCCATGACGATCAGGGATCGTCCGGGCGCGCGTTCGATGTTCAGCTTCGCGATCTTCCACGCCGTCCCGTAGTACTTCGAGGCGTCGGCCGCTGAGCCGGCGTCGCGCATGTGGAACTTCAGCGCGCCGTCCTGGAAGCACGCGAGGCCCCAGCCGTCCTTGTGCCCGCGCTCGTCCGGCGCCCCGAGGGGACACATGCCCTGCGTCGCGAGGTCCGCGAACTCCTCGAAGAGATCGTAGTACACGGGGCCCCGGCTCACCACGCCCAGCATGCGGCACATGCGCTTCGCGATTCGGCCCGCGCTATATGAGCCTGGCGTCCGCTCGCCCTCGGAAGAAAAGAAGGAAAGGGGAGGGCCGGAGCCCTCCGTTTCGCGCTCAGACCTCGTCGCCGGCTCCGCCGCGGCCGCGCCGCAACTCCTCGAGCTCGCGCTTCGACTCGCGGTAGCGGACGAACAGGAACACGCTCGCCGCGACCGCGATGATGGTCGCCAACAGGAAGACCAACGAAGTCGCCGAGGTCGCCTGTCGCGAGAACTGCTCGAAGCCGCCCGACGTGACGTCGATCACAACGAAGCTCTGCCGGCCTGCGGTGCTCGCGGTGATGACGACCAAGCCCGGTTGCTGTGGCGCGGTGAAGACGCCCTGCTGGTTGATCGAGCCAGCCGTGGTCTCCCAAGCGATCGTCGCCCCCGTCACCGCGTTGCCGAATTGGTCCGTCACGACGGCATCGAAGTCCAGGGTCCCTCCCACGGCCACGGTCGTGGCCGGCGCGTCGATGGAGATCCCCACCGGCGGGCCCGCGACGAGCGTCAGGGTCGTCGTCCGAGAAACCGTGCCGAGCGTGGCGGTGAGCTGCACCGACGCCGGAGTCGTCGTGATGGGGGCGTGGTACAGGATGTTACGGCCGTCCGGCGTGAGCAACAAGATGCTGCCCGTACTGGTCGTCGTCCACTGCACCTCGCCATCGGGGTTTGCGTTGCCGAACGCATCCCGCACCGTCGCCACGATCACCGACTGGGAGTCGACCGACACGCTCGTGGACGTGACTGCGATGTCCATCGTAGCCGGGGCCGCCGGGACGATGGTGACCTGCTGTCGGCCCGTCCTCCCGCTCGAGTGGGTCGCGGTCACGAAGCCGACTCCCACCGTCGTCGAAGCGGTGAACACCCCGCTGGCGGTAATCGTCCCGACGCCGCCCGTCACACCCCAAGTGAGCGTTTGACCCACGATCGCGTTGCCGAACCGATCCGTCGCGCTCGCCACGAACGTTCGCTGCGAGCCCGCCGGGAGGCTGACGGCGCCTTCGAAACGGTTCCCGCCGTCAAGCATGGCGACCTCGATCCGATCGAGCGGCCCGGGCACCACGTTCACGGTTGCGGTGCCCACATGCACCACGCCGTTTTCGTCCGTCGTTGACGCCTCCAACGTATCGGTGCCCGCGATGATGTCCGCGACATAGAGAGCGGTGTCGCCGTTGACTTTGACGACCGAGCCGAGCCCGGCCCGCGCGAGCCAGTCCGCGTCCTTCACCCGGATCGGGTTGTCGAACGCGTCGAGCGCGGACGTCTTGAAGAGGAGGGCTTTGCCGACCTCGACATCCGCCGTGGCGGGCGTCACGAGGACTGTCCGGACTTCACCGGCCCCCACGCCGCCAAAGGCGTAGACGGCGCCCGAGTAATCCTCGAGCCAGACCCAGCCCCGCTGGACCGCGGGCGAGGACGTCGACGCGAAGGCCACCAGGGGATCGGTGTCGACGATGTCGCCCGTGGATGCGTTCAAGGTCCGGAACTTGCCGTCCCAGGCGGTTCCGTAGAGGTACCCGTTCGCGAGAGCCGGCGAGCTTCCCACAGGCCCTGCGATGGACGTCCGCCAGAGGATCGCACCCGTTGCCATGTCCAGGGAGACATACTCCGACATGAAGTCCCCGAAGTAGATCGCCGATCCGTCGGTCGCCGGCGTTCCAGAGTCGATCAGCGAGAAGCCCCCCGCGGTGGACCAGATCGTGCTGCCCGTGTTCCCATCGAGGGCGTACATCGTCCCGGAATAGGTGCCGACGAAGACGATGCCCTGCGCGACGAGCGGAACGGACGTGATCGTGTTGTCGAGCTGACGGGACCACACGACGCTTCCCGACGTCTCGTCGAGCGCGTAGAACCAGCCCGAGGTCGTCCCTTGGTACACGTTTCCGCCGCTGACGGCGGCACCTCCGAAGGGCAACCCGCTCGCGTTGAACTGCCACAGCAACTGGCCACTCAACGAATCGAGGGCGTATATCTGTCCGTTGCTGAAGTCCTTCCACGCCGAACCGATCACGCGGCCGTGCGCGAAGGCCATCACGACCCGCGCGTTGACGTTCATGCCGTTGTCGTCCGGGCCCACCTTCCAGAGGATGGATCCGTCCGTGCCATCGAGGGCGAAGACGTAGCCACACGTCCCGAAGAAGGGCGGGCTGTTGGGGCATGACCCGATGACGCCTCCGTTCGTGCCGTAGAACGTCGCGTAGACGACATTATCGTTCGGGTCGCTGGGGTTTCGCGTGTCAACCGTGACCGTGCCGGTGTAGTAGAACGAGTCGCCGAACGCTTTCTCCCAGATGACATCGCCCGTGAACGGATCGTATGCCCGGAGGTATCCATCGAGGGTCGTGCTGTACACGATGTTGTCCGCGACAACGGGTCCCGTCCACAAATGGAGCTGATGCCCCCCGGTTCGCCACAGTTCGTTCATCGGAGGCACGTGCGTGCTCGGCGACAACCCGGCGCGCTTCGCGTTGTTGTGGAACGTCGGCCACGACTCGTTCGGCGGCGCGACGATCTCGATCACGACCAGGCCGGTGCCGGATGCGGAAGTGTTCAGGGAGGACGTGCCCTTCACCGCGGTCCGCTGGACCGTGTCTTCGGGCGCGTTCGCCGGGACGTTGACACTCACGACAATCGAGGCGCTCTGGAGGCCGGGCACGAGCCCGACGTCCGGGATCCCGTCGCCATCCGTGTCGGACAGCAGCGTGACGCCGTCCGCCTTGTAGAGATGGACCGTCCAACTCTGGTCCGAGACCGCGGTCATGTCGATCGTGTCCGCGAACCCGCCGGTGTTCCGAACGTCCATCGTCGCGTTGACCGTCGCGCCCGGAGGCGGAGTGAAGTAGCCGCGGGGCCCGACCGAGACGCCGGGTGGCGGGACGGTCGTGGTGAGCGTGGACGTCTTGAACCGCGTCGCGTCGTTGTTCGACGTGAACCGCACGATCGAGGTGTCCGCGTCTCCGGGGTTCACGGTGCCTGGCACCGCGACCCTGACGACGACGTCCGTCGAATCACCCGTGGCCAGACTGCCGGTGTCCGGGAGGCCGTTGTTGTTCGTGTCCGGCAGCGGCGTGACGCCGTCCGCCTCGAACAGGGATACGGCCCATCCGTGCACGCCGAGCGTGACGGTGGCATCGAAGACGTCGGGTCCGGAGATCCCGATATTCTTCACGTTGACGGTGTAGTCAACGTTCGAGCCCGGGACCGCATCTTGGGCGGCGTGGGACGGCGAGACAAGGAGCCCGACGGGCAGCTGCCCGAAGAAGCCGTGGATGTTCCCTCCGTAGTCCTCCAACCAGATCCAGCCGTCCGAGACGGCGGGGAAAGAGGTCGAGCCGATACTCGACGTCAGCGAGTCCGTGTCCACGACCGAGCCGTCGACCGTGTCGAACGTGTACAGCGGGCAATACCAGCACGTGCCATACAGGAAGCCGTTCGCGAGGGCGGGGGACGTGGCCGCGGGCCCAGCGACGGACGACCTCCAGATGAGCGAGCCGTCGGAGGCGTCGAGGGCGACGTATTCGTAGTTGAAGTCGCCGAAGTAGATCGCGGTCCCGTCGTACGCCGGCGTCGAGACGTCGATCAGGCTGAATCCACCCGTCGACCAGACCGTCGCGCCGGTGAAGGCGTCGAGCGCGTACATCGTGCCCGAGTACGTTCCCTCGTAGATCAGGCCGTTCGCGTAGAGCGGGGACGAGGTCGTCGTGCCATCGAGCGTCGCGGACCAGACGAGGGAGCCGCTGAACTCGTCGAGGGCGAAGACGGTGCCTCCGATCGAGGCCATGTAGACGACGCCCGCGTTGACCGAGGGCCCGCCGAAGGGCAAATCGCCGGTCTGGTACGTCCAGACGACGGAGCCGTCCGTGGCGTTCACCGCGTAGATCTGGCCTCCCCAGGAACTCCCGAAGACGAGGCCGTCCGAGTAGCCCATCATGATCCGCGCGTTGAAGTCGAGTCCGCTCTCCGAGCCGTCGACCCAGATCGTGTCGCCCGTGTACTCGTTGAGCGCGTACAAGTGCCCGCCCGCGGCGCCGTAGAACGTCGCGTAGAGCACCCCATCGTGGCCGGCCATCGTGCCCGTGTAGTAGTACTGGTCGCCCAGATGGCGGCTCCACAGGATCTCCCCCGTGAACGGATCGCGCGCCCGCAGCGTGCCATCGAGAGGTGCGGAGAACAGGATGCCGTCCGAGAGGACCGGGCCGTTCCAGAGCTGCAGGAGGTACGGGCCGTCCTTCCAGACTAGGTCGATAGGCGGCTGGAAGTTGCTCGGCGACCGCCCCTGCCTGGGTACGTTGTTGTGGAACGTCGGCCATTCGACGCTCGGCGGCGCGGTCGGCGGTTTCTCGGGTGTCACGAAGGTGTAGTACTGCGAGTTGTTGTCGTCGAGCGCGACGTTCCCCGCCTCATCCGTCGATTGCACGGCGTAGTAGTACGTCGTGTTCTCGGCGAGGCTCGAGAGCGTGATCGAGTGGTCCGTCACCATGCGCGACGAGGAGTCCTGGTTCCCGGGCGGACTTGTGTCGCCCCACCACAGGACCGAATCGGACAGCTCGTCCGTCGTCCAGACGACGGTCGCACGGTTGAAGCGCAGATCGATCGCGGCGATACCCGAGATGACCGGTGGCGAGTCGTCGACGAGGGCCGTGTCGGTCGTCGGACCGTGTCCGCCCGCACCATCGTCGTTGTCGTAGTACGACGCGGTGATCGTGTCGCCATTCTGGACCTGCAAGAGGTGGTCGCCTGGCGCCGCAGACGGGTTGTTGTCCAGTTGGATCGAGCCGTCGAACACCGACGTCGCGTTGCCCGTCTCCGTCAGCGTGACGACCTCTGGAGTGGACTCGGTGTCCGAGCTCATGTTCACATCGACGGTGTCCGGGGTGTTCGGGTCGGTGTTCAGGCCCGTGTCGATGACCTTGATGTTCACGGCCGCCGAGGACTGGTAGCTGTTGTGGTCCATCTGGATGATCCCGTGCTGCGTCGCGATTCCACCGGTCATCACGATGGCGTAGGGCTGCGGTCCGTTCGGCACATCGTTTGCGGTGACCGTGACGGTCCATAGGCCCAATTGGACGCCCGTGATTACGAGGACCGACTCGACGTTGTTCTTGTGATCCAAACGGATCGGGTTCGGCTTGGACTCGCCGGGGTTCATGCCAACGTACTGGTTGCCCGCGTACAGCGTGCCGTCGGGGGCGTGGACCGTCAGGTCCAAGTCGTTCACGAGGCACGGGTTGCAGCCCGCGGTTCCTGGGTAGTCCGACCACACGAGGGTGATCTCGACCGACTGGGACGCATCCCCGATCGCGAGGCTGTAGTTCGTGACGTCGTTCGTGTTGAGACCGTTGCGGTTGTCGTCCAGGACGAGGCCGCGCGCGTCCCCTTGGAACGCGAGGGCGTCATCGAGGGTGAGCCGCCCGAAGCCCTGGTTGTCGTTCGGATAGTAGGACTCGCCAAACCCGTACGCCCCGGTGCCGGTCATCTCGCGCGCGCTGTTGATCGCCGTCGCCTTGATGAGCGCGGCCGTGGGCGTGAATCCATCGCCGGGGACCGGCGCGCCGGTCGGGTACCAGCCGTCCATGTAGTATTGGCGGACGAGCGCCATGCTGCCGGCGATCGTCGGGGTCGCCATGCTCGTGCCGCTCAGCTGCCAGTACTGGGTGCCGTCGCCGTTGGGATCCTCTCCCTGCGCGGACCACACCGAGACACCGGGCGCGGTGATGTCGGGCTTGATGCGCCCGTCCTGGGTCGGTCCTCGGCTGCTGAAGTCCGCCATGTTCTCGAGGCCGAGTCCGTTGGCCGTCGCGCCGGCCGTGATGACGTTCTTCGCGGTCCCGAAGAGGTTCATCGACCGGAGGCCTCCCTGGCCCGCATTCGCCGCCGCGAAGACGACGAGGAAGTCCTGGTTGTTCCAGATGAAGTTGTCCGTGTCCGCGGCTTCCTGGATGTAGTCGGCCTGGAAGTCCACGGAACCCCAGCTGTTGGAGTGGATGAACGAGTTGCGATCGACCGCACGCTGCCAGACGCTCGTGATGGAATCGAAATAGACGAAATTGCCGTCGTCGGACATGTCCGTCACCTGGATCCAGGCGTCGAACGCTTGGCCGTCATGCGGCCCCGTCGTGCCGTTCGAGCCGGTCGCGTCCCCGTTGTAGACGTGCCATGTGCCGTCATCGCCCGCGACGCTCCCGGAGGTGTGCGTTCCGTGGTTGATGCCGTTGTCCGTGCCGTCGCAGTGGTCGCTGCACGCGGGATAGTAATCGGTCAGCTTGCGCGCATCCGGACCCGGCGTCGTATTACCCGGATCCCAGAAATCGGGGTGCTTGTAGTCGATCCCGGTGTCGCCCAACGTGACCGTCTGACCGGTCCCGTGGATGCCGTGGTCGTGGATCGGCGTCGCAAACGTGTCCGTGTCGCCGCTCTGCACGACCCAGCGTGCGAGGTCGTTGAAGGGGTACGGCTGGACGAATCGGTCGACGTACAACACGCCGGGCACGCGCGCGAGGAATGGAAGCGCGCCCTTGTCGACCTCGACGCGGACGCCGCCGGAGTTGCCCCAGGAGTACGTGATCTGCGTGCCGCCCAGGAAGGAGGCCGCGCGCACGATCTCCGGCACGCGGGACGTCTCGAAGGCGGTGATCTCGAGGGAGATGCGCGATCCGGCGCCCGACGACGGCGCGGCGGCGGCGCCGCCGAACGAGGGCTGCGGCCCCATCGTCGATGCGGATGCGGACGTGTCGAACTTCGGGGAGAAGCTGGAAGCGGACGTCGCGGCGCCGCCGGAGGTGCTGACGCTCTTTGCGGGCATGCCGCCGCCGATAGTGGTCACGGCGCCGCCGTTCAGGGAGTCGCCGCTGCGGTCGCGCTCCATCGCGCGCTCCGTGATCAGGGCGTATTCATCGGAGAGGCGGGGACTCAACTTGTAGGCGGGCTGGAAGACGCCACTCCACCGAACGACGGGGAGGGCGGCCGCGCGGTCGATCGCGGGTCCATCGGCGCGGACGACGAAAGCGTTGTAGGCGAGGTACTGCAAGATCGTCACGCCGGTCGCCGCGAGCATCGACTTCATCGCGGGCGTGACGGGTCCGTTGAATTGAACGATGTAGTAGAACTGTTGGTCCCGGGGGACCGTGTCGAACCGGAGAGAAGCGGGAATCGACGGGGTCTGTGCGAGCGGATCGAACTGGAAATTATTGATCGTGACGTACTTCATATAATCCGGAAGCGCACGCGGCATGATCGACGGCGGCGCGGCCGTCGCCGGCGTCCCCAGGATTAGGAACGCCGAGAAGACCATCACGAGCACCAGCGCGATTGCGACGATGCGACCCCACATGCGGCGAGACACTACGTTCGCTGTCGATGGCGATTGAGAACTCACGTATACCCCTTCCCCGTCAACGGTACTGACTCCCTCCCGGCGAATCCAGCGAACCGCCAGATGCACCGGCCCCAGGTGCAGAGGGGATTAGCGTTACAGGAGATAAGGATAACGGAGACGTTCGGTCCGCTCCGCCACGCGCCGCTGTCGTGGCCGGCGACCGGACATCGCACGCATCTCCGCGGGTCAGCGCACCAATTCCGGCACGGAATTCCCGCGATCCGCCGCGGGCTTTCTCGCCTTCCGCCTACCCACCCGGACGGACGAACGGCAGGGGATGGAGCCTGGCCCGCAGCGACCAACCGCCGCGATCGACGAAGAGCGTGTCCGTCGGGGACACGGCATCGACCCGAAGAAGGGCGAGGACGATCACCCATCCGACCGCCGGGGACCACGCGGCGCTCGTGACCGTGCCGACCTTCTGCTCCCCCCTCGAGACGGGATCGCCGCGGACCGGCGGCATGTCCCCTTCGATCCGGAGGCCGAGGAGCTTCCGACGGACCTGGCCGACGTACGTGCCGCGGGCGACGGTCTCCTGGCCGACGTAGCAGCCTTTCGTGAAGCTGAGCGCCGACTCCGGCGCGACCTCAAGCGCGAGCGTCTCCTCCGACATGTCCGCGCCGAAGCGCGGGATGCCCGCCTCGATCCGCAGGACGTCGTACGCCTCGCGGCCGATCGGCGTGGCGCCGGCGCGGACGACCGCCTCCCACGCCCCGGCGAGGTTCGACCCCGGCGACCAGATCGCGAAGCCCCGCTCTCCCGTCGGCCGGCTCCGCGCGACGTGACCGACGTGGCGCTTGTCGACGGGGAAGCTCACGTACGCGTCGAGGGCCAGGCCGCGGACGTCGACCCCGAGCGCTCGCGTCACCACGTCGTCCGCTCGCGGGCCGTGCACGCCGAGGTGCCCCGTCGACCCGAGGTCGCGGAACTCGACGTCGTCGCTGACGCGGGCCTTCTCGAGGATCCCGAAGATCGCGGGTTTCTGTGCGGCCTCGATGTCGAGGACCAGGGACTCCGGGAACGCGTACACGCGGAGGTCCCCGAGGACGCGGCTCTTCTCGTTCAGGAGCAGCGCGTACGCGGACGTGCCGGGTGCGAGGACCTTGATGTCCGCGGTCACGATCCCGTCCAGGAACGGCACCCGCTCGGAGCCCGTGAGCTCGATCTTCGCGCGGTCGCTCACGTCGATCACACCGGCGCGGGAACGGACGGCGCGGACCTCCTCCTCCAGGCTCGCGTATCCGGCCGGGACATTCCACTCCGCCTCGGGGCGGAGGATCGCTCCGGCGACGTCGTGCAGGGTCCGGAGAGGGAGTTCTTGCATCCGAATCGAAAGAGGCGACCGTTCCTCTTGGATGTTGCGCCCGATCGGGGACGCTCCCCCACGCCTCCCTTGCGGCCGCTGCAGCTCGGGTCGGAACCTTGATATCGGGGCGCGTCTTCGTGCGCAAGGGATGCCTCCCGACCTCCGCGAGGGCCACGTGTCCATCTTCGCGAAGCGGCTCATGCGGAAGCCCCGCACGCTCCATTGCCCCTACTGTGACGGCAAGGTCCTCTTCACCCGCAACGAGGAGCACCTCGATGCGAAGAACTGCCCGCACTGCGGGATGCGCGTCGAGCGACGCGAATGGCCGGAGAAGATGTACGACCCGATGCCGATCCTCCGCTCGCAGCCCGGCGGTCCCGACGCCCTGAAGATCGAGACGCCGGACACGAAGGAAGAGCCGAAGAAGGCCGAGAAGAAGGCCTAGCCGAACACGGCCCCGCACTTCAGGCAGTCGCTCCAGTACTTCCCGACCGGAGCGCCGCACTCCCCGCACTCGCCGCCTCGCGAGGTCTGATCCGCCTTGACGACGACGAGCTCCGTCTCCGCGAGCTTCTCCCAGCGGGGCTCGCGGACGAGGAGGAACGCGAAGTCGTCGGCCCACGTTTCGAGTTCGAGGAACGCGATCCGCTTTGGGACGATCATTTCGTTGACGCCTTTCAGGAAGTCCCTCGCGTCCTTGAAGCGGACGACCTTCTCCTGGTCGCCGACGATGAGCTTTCCCTTTCGCAGGCCGAGTTCCTTGTCGAGCCAGGTCACGTCCTTCATCTCGGCCGTCAGCTTGAACGAGCTGAGCCGGAGGTTCACCTCCTCGAGCAACGCATCCGGCTCGAACGCCTCCGGCACACGGAACCCGAGCCAGTCCGCGAGGACCTTGGTGACGGCCCGGTACGGTTGTGCGCGAAAATCCGTCAGGAACGCGGCCCCGCCGCCGGGATACGCGCCGATCCGCTTCTCGAAGACCGCCTTGGTCGCAGGGACCGTGAGACCTAGTTCCACGAGGGCCGCGTGAACGTCTCCGATGACGGACGCGAGGTCGGCCGGCTTGGCCGGCGCCGCCGGCTCCGCCGGTTTCGCCTCGGGTGCTGGCTTCGGGGCTTTCTCCTCCGGCGGCGCGCCCTTCGCCTTCGCCGCCTCCTTCGGCGTCTCCTCCGGTTCTTCCTTCCCCTTCTCGGGTTTCTCCTTCTTCCAGAACCTGAGGGGCATCGGCGCGCGCGTAGCCGGGTCGCTCGTAATAAGAGTTGCGTCATCGAAATCGTGGCGAGTGCCGCCGCGGCCTTCAGCGATTTGTGGTCGCCCGTCGCCTTCAGTCGGCCCCTTTCGACGGGTCGAGCGGACGCAACGCAACTGACTCTGGAATGGGAGCGTCTTATTGCCTGGGTGGGCTGTCCGGCTAGAAGCTCACCCTGCGGAGAGCGCGGTCCAAGCAAGCGCCGAGGTGCCAGCAACCATGAGCACGACACCCACAATCGCGAACTTGCGCTGGTCAAAGAAGGCCTTCCTCAAGCCGGGGAGGACTTCGTACGTGTTCGCTGAGAATCGGATGATCTGTTCCTTAGTCATGGCCAGCATCGGAATGAGCACGACGATCGAACCGGCGCCGGTCAGAATGATTCCCAACAACACAAGCCACGTCTGAGACATCGCCGCCCTCCCATCGGAGGATAGGCGACGCATTGGATAAGGTTCGTGCCGGAAGTCGGCCTCGGCAAGCCCGAGCGGCTACCCACGGAGACACTTTCCGTTCGCTCGTGTCTGGTTCGCACGGACATCGACGCGGCTAAGTATCCGCGGCGCCTAGCCCCGAGCGAGGCACCGGGTTGGGGACCGCGCCGCGGGTCGTCCGCACGCACCGCCTGCGAGATGCATGGCCGCCGATCTCCGAAGACGAGGTCGAGTTGCCGAGCGGGAACCGGAAGCAGTGGGTGCGGTTGCACTTCGGCACGTCGGCCGCCGTGTTGCCCCTCGTCAAGAAGGAGATCGTCCTCACGCGCGAGTACCGTCACGGCCTCGGCCGGATCGCCTTCTCGCTCCCCGGCGGCACCGCGAAGGATGGCGAGAGCCCGGAGGCGTGCGCCCGGCGCGAGCTCCTTGAGGAGACGGGGTTCGAGGCGAACCGGTTTCTCGAGATGTACGCCGGGAACAACCTGACCGCGTACCTCGAAGGGACGTTACACATCTTCTTCGCGAAGGATTGCCGTTCGACGGACCGCCGGCCCGATCCCGACGAGATCGTCGCGGTCGAGCGGATGAGCGTCACGCAGGCGCTCGCCCGAGCGCGAGCCGGCGAGTTCGAGTCGACCGTCGTGACGCTCGCGATCCTCATGGCGGACGCGCGCGGTTGGCTCGGCGGGTGAGGGCTCGGGGCCAGGGGGACAGATGAGGGCGGAGGACCTGACGAATCCCGTGGTGCGGGCGGTGGTGGTCGCCATTCGGGACAGCGACCGCAACGCGTTCTTCGCGGCGTTCGCGACGTCAGTGACGCTGACCGACGACGGGGACGTGCAACACCTGCGCGCGTGGGCGGATCGGGAGCTGTTCCGGTCCCATGGCCGCCTCGACCCCGAGCGGGAGGGGCGAGACGGCCTGGATGTGTTCGGTAGATTCCACTCGGACCGATGGGACATGGAGACCGTCTGGCGATTCAATGTCTCCGACGGACTCGTCCATCGTCTCGAGGTCGCCGCCGAGTGAGCTGAACCCCGCCGACGGCCCACCGGTCGCGGGCCCGAACTCCGAGCGAATCTCGGATCCGACTCATGTGAGGGATGCGTGGGGCAGGATTTGAACCTGCGAACCCCTTCGGGACAGCGACCTCAACGCTGCGCCTTTGACCAAGCTGGGCCACCCACGCACGCGCCGCTTTCATTACGAGATTCGTTATTAAACTTCCTCCGGGAGTCGGCGGCAGAGGACTAGCCCCTCCGAGGTCGCGTCCACAAAGGCTAATTTGCAGCGGAGCCGTAGGGTCCACTTGAGGCCCCGCCATGCCCGTTTCCAAGCGCGGAACCCGCGGCCGGGCGGCCGCGAAGCACCGGACGTTTCAGGTAATCAACCCCGCCACAGGCCAGCCCCTCGCCACGCACATGATCGCGACGTCGGCGGAGGTCCTCGCGAAGGTGCTGAAGGCCCGCGACGCATTCCGAACGTGGTCCCGACT
The DNA here is from genome assembly GCA_035636315.1 of Thermoplasmata archaeon. GTDB lineage: Archaea > Thermoplasmatota > Thermoplasmata > RBG-16-68-12 > RBG-16-68-12 > RBG-16-68-12. The sequence goes on along the minus strand of DASPZJ010000079.1, from coordinate 2,419 downwards.
CGCGCCGAAAGAACGCGGCGCGTACCTGTCCCTCGTCGCGGAAATCCTGCGCAAGCACAAGGAGTCGTACGCGCGGACGATGACCCTCGAGATGGGAAAAGTCATCCGCGACGCGATCGCGGAGGTCGAGAAGTGCGCGTGGGCCGCGGACTACTTCGCGCAGAACGGTCCCGACTTCCTGCGACCGGAGGCGGTGCACACAGAGGCCTCGCGATCGTACATCGCCTTCCATCCCCGCGGCGTGCTCGGTTCGATCATGCCGTGGAACTTCCCGATGTGGCAGATCGCCCGCTTCGCGATCCCCGCCCTGATCGCCGGCAACACGACCGTCGTCAAGCCCGCCAGCGCCTCACCGCAATCCGGGCTGAACCTCGAAGAAGCGTTCCATGAGGCCGGCCTGCCGGATGGCGTCTTCCAGATCGTCCTCGGGGACCGCACGACGGCGACCGCGTTGATCCGCTCGCCCGTGTCCGTCGTCAGCCTGACGGGTTCCGTCGGCACCGGGGTCGCCGTCGCTCGCGAGGCGGCGAACGACCTCAAGAAGGTCGTCCTCGAGCTCGGTGGCTCGGACCCGTTCATCGTCGCGGAGGACGCGGACCTCGACCTCGCCGCGAAGGGCGCGGTTTCGGGGCGGTTCATCAATTGCGGGCAATCCTGCATCGCCGCGAAACGGTTTTTCGTCGTCGATTCCGTCATGGACGAGTTCGTGGCGAAGTTCGCGGAGAACATCCGGCGGCTCCGCGTGGGCGATCCGCTCGATCCCTCGACCGATGTCGGGCCGTTGTTCAGCGAGACGCAGCGGGACGAGATCGAGGCGCAGGTGCGCGATGCGGTCCGCAAGGGCGCGAAGGTCGAGGTCGGCGGGAAGAGGATGCGGCGAGACGGATGGTACTTCGAACCGACTCTGCTGACGCGCGTCACGAAAAACATGCGGGTCCTGCGGGAGGAGACGTTCGGCCCGGTCGCGCCCGTCGTCGCCGTGGCCGGCATGGACGCCGCGATCCGGGAGGCCAACGATTCCGAGTTCGGCCTCGGCGCGAGCGTCTGGACGAGGAACCTCGCCCGGGCCGACGAGATCGCGGCGCGCATCGAATCGGGCATGGTCTTCGTGAACGGCACGGTGAAATCGGACCCGCGCATGCCGTTCGGGGGCGTGAAGCATAGCGGCATCGGACGGGAGCTGAGCCGGTACGGGCTCCTCGAGATGGTCAACATCAAGACCGTCCAGATTTTCCCCTCGGGCTCCGGTGGGACGGCCGTACGGACGGACACGGAGTAGCGACAGCCGCAGGGCCGGGTCAAAGAGGATTCAAGTAGCCTTTGGCCCATCAGCGGACCGGTGTCTCGCCGCAGCCGTATCGCGGTCCTGCTCTCCGTTGCGATTGCCGCGGCGGTGATCGCCGCCGGCTTCGCAGCGACCCATCTCCCGACGTCGCCGTCGTCGGCCGTCAACGAGCCGCCACCCCCTCCCCCGCCACCGCCGCCGGAGCCCTCACCGTGTCCGAGATCGGTGGGCCTCTGCATCGAACGCAACGTGACCCGGGTCATCGATGGAGACACGCTCGACGTCGAAGGCGGTTTGCGAATCCGGCTCGTGCTCGTCGACGCGCCGGAGCTCAACGAGACCGGAGGCCCGGAAGCCCGGGATTACCTCACGGGCCTGTGTCTCGGAACGCGCGCCCTCGTCGACGAGGACGATCTGCAGATCGGCGGCGACCGCTACGGCCGAATTCTCGCGGTCGTCTCCTGTGGCGGGAGAAACGCGAATGCCGAGATGATCGCATCCGGCCATGCGCTTCCCTACTACCTCTATTGCGCCGCGAGCGAGTTCGGCGGCGCGGGATGGACGGGATGCGCCTCGCCCCCTCCCGGAGCTTGCGATCCGGCGTACCCCGACCTTTGTATCCCTCCTCCACCGCCCGACTTGGATTGCGCGGACATCCCGTACCGGAATTTCCGGGTGCTGCCGCCGGATCCCCATCACTTCGACGGCGACGGGGATGGGATCGGATGCGAGACGTGATCGCGCCGGTCCGGAGCGCTGCGGTCGGTTGGCTGGAAACAGGCTGCTGACCGGACGCGCTTCGCGATTGCCGTTCTGCGGCGATTGACACTGGGCGGTGCAGCAACTTTAATAGCCGCGACACAGGCTGGACCGGCCTCGTTGAGCGAAAGAGCCGTCTCGACTTCCCTGGAATCGGCGAGGCGTCTTGCGGTCACGAAGCAGCACCTCGCGGGCAACGTGGCGCGAAACCCGACGAGGGAGCACATCCTGTCTGTGGTGCGCGACCTTTGTTACGTGCAGTGGGACCCCATTGAGGCCGTCGCACCGTCCCACGTCATCTCCTTTTGGAGCCGCATCGGGAATTACCGGTTGTCGGACCTCGATGGACTGCTGTGGGAGACGAAGGAGCTCTTC
>DASPZJ010000078.1:0-3811 GCA_035636315.1 Thermoplasmata archaeon | reverse complement strand
CGCACCCGCTTCGAGTCGCGGTCCTCCCTCAGGACGTGGACTCTCGTCTTCCACTGGATCGAGGGCTCCTTCGAACGGAGGAGCGCGTCCAGGACCGAGCCGGCGCCTATCGTCACCGCGACTCGGAAGAATCGGGCCTTGGAGAAATAGGTTCCGGACCGCGATGCGTCCCCCGCACGCCATAAATCGTCCCCCGCCAATCCGGTCCGCATGAAAGCCGCCGCACTCCTCGTCTCCTGCTTGGAGAATGAAGGCGTCCGCTTCGCCTTCGGAATCCCGGGGGAGGAGAACCTCGAGCTGATGGACGCGCTCCGTGACAGTTCGGTCCGCTTCGTCCTGACTCGACACGAAGGCGCTGCAGCGTTCATGGCGGACGTCTATGGCCGCCTCACCGGCCGCGCCGGCGTCTGCCTCGCGACCCTGGGGCCCGGCTCGACGAACCTCGTGACCGGGGTGGCGGACGCGTTCCTCGACCGCGCCCCGCTCGTCGCGATCACGGCCCAAGCGGACCTGACGAGGATCCACCGCGAGTCCCACCAGTACGTCGACATCCTCGACCTGTTCGGCCCCATCACGAAGTGGAACGCCCGCATCGAGGATTCCGGGACGGTGACCGAGGTCGTCCGCAAGGCCTTCAAACTCGCGGAGGCCGAGAAGCCCGGATCGACGCACGTCGAGTTGCCGGAGAATGTCGCCGAGGAGGAGGTGCGTGCGAACCGGAAGCCGCTGCGGCGGGACCGGATCCGGAATCCGTCTTCGGACAAGGCGAGCCTCGACCGAGCGGCGGTCCTGATCGAGAAGTCCGAACGGCCGATCGTCCTCGCGGGGAACGGCGTGATCCGGAACGGCGCCTCCGAGGAGCTGACGGCGTTCGCGGAGGCGCTGAGCATCCCGGTGGCCCACACGTTCATGGGGAAAGGGACGGTCCCGTGGACATCGCCGATGAGCCTCCTCACGATCGGCGTCCTCCCGCGCGACTACGAGCTCGCGGGACTCGATGCGTCCGACCTCGTGATTTGCATCGGATATGACTTCGTCGAGTACGATCCGCGGACCTGGAACCCACGGGGGGATCGACGCATCGTCCACATCGATTCGCTTCCGGCGGAAATCTCCGCCCATTACGTCCCGGACGTTGAGGTCGTAGGAGAAATCCGCGAGGCGTTGCGCGTCCTCCGGGAGCGCGTCCGGAAGCCACGGGACGCCGAAGGGGCGACCCGCATCCGAGAGAGCATCCTCAAGCACCTGGCCTCGGAGCTCGCGATCCGATCGACGAAGGGGCTCAAGCCGCAGCGGATCCTCTGGCAGCTCCGGGACATCTTGGACCCGGACGACCTCCTGATCTCCGACGTCGGCGCGCACAAGCTGTGGCTCGGCCGGTTCTTCCGGGCCCTGAAACCGAACACGGTCCTCATCTCGAACGGGCTGTCGGCGATGGGCATCGCGTTGCCCGGCGGCATCGCGGCGAAGCTGCACGATCCGAATCGGCGGGTCGTCACCCTGAGCGGCGATGGCGGCTTCATGATGAGCGTCCACGAACTGGAGACGGCAAAGCGGGAGGGCGCGGCGACGGTGAACCTCATCTTCCGGGACGGTGGGCTCGGGAGCATCAAGTGGAAGCAGGCCGCGAAGTTCGGCCGGACGACCGGCACGGAGTTCGGGAACCCCGACTTCCTGGCGGTCGCGAAGGCGTTCGGAGTCCGGGGCGTCCGGGTCGACCGCGCTTCCGAGCTGGAGGCGATCATGGAAGACGCCCTCGAGGCGAAGGTCGCGACGGTCGTCGACATCCCGGTGGACTACAGCGACAATCCCTTCCTTGCCGCCGGGCGGTAGTCCCGCACCCCGAATCGGTCAGCGGAGGTTCTGGGCGAGGATCTCCATCGCGGGCGTCATGTCGTCCCGATCGAGCAGGAAGATCGTATCGGTGTAGCACGACATCTCCTCGACGATGTTGATCCCGCGGGAGGCGAGCGCCCCGGAGAGAAATGCGAGCAGGCCGGGGGTCTCCTCGATCGTCTCGGGGCTCGTCACGGCAATCTCTACGAGGCCGCGCGTTACGTTCAGGATCTGTTCGGATCGGAGCCGCTTCGTGACCCGGGACACGGAGGTGTCGTCGACGATGATCACGGTGCCCTGAGACACCTGGATCAGCCGGCACGTCCGGTTCTCGTCGAGGAGTTCCTCGACGACATCGCCGAGCCGCTGAAGGACGTCGACTCCTTCGACGACGGTGATCGCGGCGATCTTCGTGCGCGTCTGGATCCGGCTCCGCTGGAGCACTCGGCGGACCGCGTCCTCGTTGAAGCCCCGGAGCTTCTCCACGGGGAACCGTCGGCAGGCCGCGAGGACCGCCTCCTCCCGCCGGATGCCCAGCTCCTTGCAGATCTTGCGTGCGAGGGCGGAGTAGTTCACGATCTCCATCTTCAACGCGTCCGAGACGCTCGGGTGGTTCGCGATGTACTCGCGTACCTGCCGCGCGATATTCGCCACGCCACCACGGGAGGACATGTCCGATATTTGACAATTTTGTCCTGAATTGACGCAACGATGTCAACATGTTGAAATAGACACCGACGAGTCCTCACAGTTCGCAACGGTTGGGGCATCGTCGAACATGTCACAAAACAAGGTCGTCCTGGCGTATTCCGGAGGCCTCGACACCTCCGTCGCGATCCGGTGGCTGCAAGACCGCGGGCACGAGGTCGTCGCACTCACCGTCGACGTCGGCCAGCCCGCCGATTTCACGTCGCTCCGCGAGAAGGCGACGCGCCTCGGGGCAAAGGCGTACGTCGTCGACGCCCGTCAGGAGTTCGCGGAAGAGTACATCCTCCCCGCCCTGTCGGCCAACGCGGTGTACGAGGGCCAGTATCCGCTGAGCACCGCCCTCGCCCGGCCGTTGATCGGGAAGCACCTCGTCGCCGTCGCGCGGCGGGAAGGGGCAGGCTTCATCGCGCACGGCTGCACCGGCAAAGGCAACGACCAGGTGCGGTTCGACCTCTGCACGACGGCCCTCGCGCCCGACCTCCAGGTGATCGCGCCCGCCCGGGAGTGGGCGATGACGCGGGACGAGGAGGTCGCGTACGCGAACGGACGGGGGATCCCCGTGCCGGTCTCGACGGGCTCGCCGTACAGCACCGACGAGAACCTCTGGGGTCGCTCGATCGAATGCGGCGTCCTGGAAGACCCGCGGATCGAGCCGCCGGAAGAGGTGTTCGCGTGGACGACGAGCCCCTCGGAGGCTCCCGACCGGTCCGAGCAGGTCACGATCCACTTCGAAGCGGGCAAGCCCGTCGCGCTCCAGGGCCGTCCGATGGACGCCGCATCGCTCATCACCGCGCTGAACGAGCTCGCCGGCCGCCACGGCGTCGGCCGCATCGACCACGTCGAGTCGCGCGTCGTCGGGATCAAGTCTCGCGAGGTCTACGAGTGTCCGGCGGCGACGGTCCTCCTGAAGGCGCACCCGGCGCTCGAGGCCCTCGTACTGCCGCGGGACGTCCTCGAGTTCTCCCGCATAGTCGGATCGCGCTACGCGACCCTCATCTACGATGGCCTGTGGTTCACGCCGCTCCGGGAGGCGTTCGATGCGTTCATCGAGTCGACGCAGACGCGCGTGACGGGCGACGTCACCGTGAAGCTCTTCAAAGGGTCCGCCACAGTCGTCGGCCGCGCGTCGCCGTACTCGATGTACGATCACGGCCTCGCGACGTACTCGAAGGGCGACCGGTTCCGCCAGTCGATGGCGGAGGGATTCATCTACATCTGGGGCCTGCCCGCCCGCACCTGGGCCGCCGTCGGCGAGAAGGCCGCGCCG
>DASPZJ010000077.1:0-1850 GCA_035636315.1 Thermoplasmata archaeon | reverse complement strand
CGAGCGGCTCGTCCCGAAGGAGGCGCCGCTGGCGAAGGGCATCGATTTCGAGGGTCTCGCCCGCCGTTTCCCGTTGAGCGGAGGGTCGATCTTGAACGTCGTCCGCCAGGCGATGCGGAACGCCCTCCGTCGAGGGAAGCGCCACCGGATTACGATGGAAGACTTCGTCCGGGCCGCGGAGCGGGAGACGAAGAAGTCGTCCCTCATGTCGACGGACCATCTGCAAGAGGGGCCGCCCCGCCGCGAGCGGATCCGCGGATACGCCTGAGACGCCTCGTGTCGCCCGTCACTTCAAAGTCAGGTTCGCTCCCGTCGCCATGGCGCAACCCTGGTCGAGGAGCGCTCCGATGCGGCACGGATCCTACGCGGAGTGGACGAGCGTTAGAAGGCTGTCACCAAAAGGGCCTCGCGGGAAACGACGGAGGGCACGGGAGAGACGGAGGCCCGGGTTAGCCGTGCCGCAATCACCCGGTTTTGGCCGAGACCTACGATCGGGGCATCGACCGGCGTGGGAATTTGCGCCGATAGTCTCGCAGGTCAAGTCCGAACACGATCGCAACGAAGGCCGTGACGAGGCCGATAGGACCCTCGGCGACCAAGCCCATGTTGGCAAGGACCGAAGCTGCGAACAGAGTGGCCGAGGCGGCCAGCAGCAAGGCAACTGTAGCCAGAGTTATCGAACGTTGGAACCGCGGTTCAAGCATAGGTCCCGCTTCGGACCCACCCTCCGCTCTCTTCAGGGCGTGAGCCACGACCAGGCCCACGAGGACGAGCCCGGCCGCGAAGTAGACGGCCCCAACTACGCTAGCGAACACAATCCATCGGTCTTGACTGGTCGCGCCGAAGTAGACCATGAGAGCCACGCCGAGTATCCCGAAGAAGCCCAGGTACGCCGCGCCTCCAATCAGTCGCTTCCTCGCATCCATGCCTAAACATCCATCCCTCCATATCGGCATATCCCTTCCGCTAGCGAGGATAGGGAAAGCTCCCGGACGCGGCGGGTAACGTACTTGTATGGACCGGCGATATCATGGATCCGATGCATCGAGAGGCCATGGGAATCGTCGTGGCGAAAGTCCGAATCTCCTCGGCGGATCGCTTGGGGGCGCAAGAGCTCGAACTCATCGTCGATACGGGGTCCACGCTCACGTGGGTCCCTGCGGAAGTCCTTGAAGGACTCGGGCATCAACCGGTCGGGAAGCAGCGGTTCCGGACCGTCGATGGGAGCACCGTGGAACGGCCCGTCGGCGATGCGCCGGTTGAGTGCGAAGGGCAACGAGGCTTCGTTGGCGTCGTGTTCGGCGGCCCCGGTGACGCCTCTCTGCTCGGTGTAACGGCTTTGGAGCGGCTCGGCCTCGAAGTGAACCCATCCACCGGCACTTTGAGAAAAATCGACGCGTACCTCGCGCTGGCCACGTAGGCGCCCTTCGCCCTCCGCCACCGTTCCCGCGAGAAGTCTCGCTCGGACGCGGAGAAACGGTTCGCGAACGCATCGAGCCCCGAGGGCCATGTCCGTACCCGAGCGTCGGCCGCGGTCCTACCTCTGAACAGAGGTAGAATCTCCCGGAACGCCGTCCTCGCCGCATGGGCCTGACCGGGAGTTACTTCTCGACCGCGATCTCGTACTCATGGATGACGGGGTTCGCGAGGAGGCGGCGGCACATCTCCTCGACCTCTTTCCGGGCCGCCTTGGCGTCTTTCGTGGCGAGGTCGATCCGGAACAGCTTCGAGCTGTGGACCGCCCGGACGCGCTCGAACCCGAGCAGCTTGAGGGCCTTGTGGACGTTGTCCCCTTCGGGGTCCGTGACGCCTTGGCGGAGGCGGACCTCCACTCGGACGCGGACCAACCC
>DASPZJ010000076.1:0-9130 GCA_035636315.1 Thermoplasmata archaeon | reverse complement strand
ACCCGAGAAGACGAAAGCGTTTCTCTCGGATGTCTTCGGCTGGAAGTTCCAGGATATGCCGGAGATGAACTATTCGATGTTCGACCCGCCAAGCGCGCCCGGTGGCGGCCTCCAGAAGGCCGAGAACCTGCCCGCGGGCGTCCTCGACTACATCCTCTCGGAGAACATCGACCAGACGCTCGGGAAGATTCGCTCTTCCGGCGGCACGGTCCTCATGCCGAAGACGGAGATTCCCGGCATGGGTTGGTTCGCGGTCTTCAACGATCCCACGGGGATCGCCCTCGCCGTCTACGAGGCGCAGCCGAAACCCCGCGCGGCCCGTGCCAAGCCGCGACGGGCCGCCAAGAAGGCGTCCGCCCGCGGCCGGAAGCGGGGCCGCCGTTCCCGCTGACTGGGGCGCGAAGGGCCCGGATGCTATCCCGGGACCGAGGAGTTCGGGAGTCGCAAGTGGCGTCGCCTCGGCCCCTCCGTCCCCCCGGCTCCCGACGTCTCGTTGGGGGAAGGCAGCCGAAACGGCTCATGTAGGATGATCAGGAAGACTTGGACCACTCCGGGCCGCTTCCGTAGGATCCTCGAGGCGGTCGTCTCGGCGATTGCGTGGAATTCGAGTTCCATCGTCGGATGGCTCAACGCGGCGTCTCACAAAGCGCCCTTGTGTGCGGAGAGGCCCGCCTGTGGTCTCGGTGAACACTCCAATCAACGTGTCCGACGCAGCGTGTTCGTCCCGGTTCGGGTCACGCCGATGCGAAGCGAGATATCTTACGATTGTGCTCGTGATGGATGATGCCGCGAACGGAACGCGTAGGCTTCGCGATGCAGGGCCTCTCCTGTGCCAGTTGCGCGATCGACGTGGGGCGGGCGCTGCGAAAAATGCCGGGCATTCATGAGGCGAATGTGAACTACATGATTGACAAGGGTGCGGTGGAGTTCGACCCGGAGGAGACCTCCTGGGATTCCATTGAGAGGGCCCTCGAGCGGCGCGGCTACCGCGTGATGCCGACCCGTCGAGAAGCCTCTTCGATTGTCGCAGCCGATACCGATGTCAAAAACCTTATCCAGTCTTGAGATGACGCCCGGTCGTCATGGGCTGGATTAGCCGCCGAATCGCCGGTTTCGTCACATTCGCCATCGTGACCGCGGTCCTCGGCGCGTATGCCGCGACGAGAGGATTAATCTCGGGGGAGCCGACTCTGAGCACCGCCACGGGGGCGTTCATCCTCGGGATCGCATTCCTCCTCTCCCTCGCCATCACGTCGAACATGAAGCGCAAGGACCAGACGCGGAAGGCGTGGGAGGACTACACGCGGGCGTGGCAGGAGTATTACGCCCGGATCTACCCCAGCTACGGCCGTCAACGCTGACCCATCGCGCGCAAGCCTCATTTCCCGGACGGCCGTGTCCCCGGGCGTGTTCTTCGAGCAACGTCTGATCGGTGCGATGCGAAACTTTGGATACGTGATTGGGGACCCTGCCACCAAGATCGCTGCCGTGATCGATCCAAGCTTCGATGCGCGAATCCTCCAGAAGGCTGCGGCGGAGAACGGGTACGCGATCGCGCTCATCTTCAACACCCACCACCATCCGGATCATATCTATGACAACGGACGTTTGGCGAACGAGACGGGCGCGAAGATCGCCGCGCATCGGCTCTCGAACGTGGCGAAGGACGTTGTCCTCGAGGACGACCAGATCGTGGACGTCGGCGAGCTGAAGGTCAAGGTCGTCCACACGCCGGGTCATTCCCCGGACTCGTGCTGCTACATCGTCGCCGGTCGCGTCTTCACGGGCGATTGTCTATTCGTCGGGGATTGCGGACGCGTCGACCTTCCCGGTTCGAGCGTCGAGCAGATGTACGATTCCTTGTTCAACCGCGTCCGGAAGATGAACGACGCGCTCGTCGTGTGCCCCGGCCACCACTACGGACCGAAGCCTCTTTCGACGATCGGCGAGGAGAAGCGGACGAACCACACGATGCAGCCCCGGACCTTGGAGGAGTTCATCCGGTTCATGGCGTCGCCCTAATCGGTCGGGACGTCCGCGACGATCGCCTCGGGTTTCGCTTTCGGCTTGCGTTTCCTCGGTGCCTTCTTCGCTCCGCCCTTCGCGGACCTGCGACCTTTTCCGTTCTTCGCGGGACACTTCATATTGAGGCAGAGGATCCACGGGGGCCGTCCGCGGGAAATCACCTTGATGATGGGGTGTCCGCACGCGTTGCAGCGGTCCTCCGTCGGCACGATGAGCCCGCGCTGCGGGAGCGGGTAGGAGTTGTCGCATTTCGGATAGCTCGAGCAGCCGACGAACCGCTTGCCGTACGTCCCGTGCCGGATGCTGAGTTCCCCATCGCCGCATTTCTCGCACCGACCGATGAAGTTCTTCTCACGAACGGTCGGGCAAGCGGAGGCGACGCAATACGTCGTCGTGCGCCCTCGGTCCGTGTGCTTGATCATCGGGGCGCCGCACTCCGGACAGTTCTCCTCGGCGCTCTGGACGGTCCCCATCTGCGGGAGCGGATGCGTATTCCGACACGCCGGATATCGATCGCACCCGAGGAACCGCGACCCGCGGCGGGAGCGGATGACCGTCAGGTTCCCCTCCTTGCAGAGGTTGCACTTGCCGATGTAGTTCTGCTCCCGCAGCGCCGCTTCGATCTCTTGGCCGATCGCCTCCCGGTTCGCCTCGAGGGTCTCGAGCACCTCGCTGAGCATCTGCTGGGATTCCCGGACGACGTCCTCCCGCGCGCGGACGCCGGTCGCGATCCCTTCCATGTCCGCCTCGAGGTGGGCCGTCATCTCCGGCTGCGTGATGCGCTGCGCGTGATCCTCCAGCGCCTCGATCACCGCCCGCCCGCTTGTCGTAGGCCGGGGATACTTTCCATCGATGAACTTCCGATCGTTCAGCTTCTTGATGATCTCGTGCCGCGTCGACTTCGTGCCCAGCCCGAGCCGCTCCATCTCCTGGATTAACGATCCTTCGCTGTATCGCGGCGGCGGCTTCGTCTGGTCGTCTCGCACCATGACGGGCCCCGCCCGCTCGACGGTCTCGTCGACGGCCAGGGACGGCAGGACCGCCTCGCGGACCGTCCAGTAGGGGTAATACTTCCGCCATCCGGGCGACGTCATCCGATATCCCTGGGCGACGAACATCTGCCCGCCGAGATCGATCTTCGCCTCCGACGTAAGTGCGATCGCGGACGGCGCGACGGTCGCGAAGAATCGACGCACGACGAGCTCGTAGATTCGCCAGTGGTCCTCGCGCTTCACCCGTTCCCGGGTGACGCCTTGGACCGGGTAGATGGGCGGGTGGTCGGTCGTCTCCGTCCGCCCGCGGCTCGGGGAGATCCGCTCTTGCGCGAGGAGTTCCCGCGCTTCGTCCGCAAAGGGCGAGTCGGCGAGCTTCTCGAGGACCGACCGCAGGCTGACCGACGACGGGTAGACGGTGTTGTCCGTCCGCGGGTACGAGATGAACCCGGACTGGTACAGGTCCTCGGCGATCCGCATCGCCTGCGCCGCGCCGAAGCCGAGCCGGTTGGCCTCCGTCACGAACATCGTCGTGTTGAATGGTGGGGGAGGCCGCTCCTCGCGTTCGTTCTGGATGTACTCGCGGACGAGGCCCCGAGACGCCGCGTCGGCTTGGGCCTGAGCGGCTTGCGCCTCCCGCCGCGCCCAGAAGGGACCGTGCTCGTGGTCCGCGTCGAACTCGATGGGAGCGCCGTCGACGTCCTTCCGGAACTTCGCGTGGAGGGTCCAGTAGTCTTGCGGCGTGAAGTTCTCGATCTCGCGCTCCCGATCAACGATCAGCGCGAGCGTCGGGCTCTGAACCCGGCCGACGGACAGGAAGTCGCGTCCCATCTGTTTCGAGGCGACGGACAGGAATCGGGTGAGCACGGCGCCCCACGCGAGATCGACGGACTGCCGCGATTCGGCGGACCATGCCAGGGGATAGTCGACGTCCACAAGGTTCGAGAATGCCCGTTCGATGTCCCACTTCGTGAGGGCGGAGAAACGCGCGCGTCGGATCCGGACCTCCGGGCGGGCCTCCTTGATGATCTCGAGCGCCTCGACGCCGATGAGCTCGCCCTCGCGGTCGAAATCCGTCGCGACGATGACCTCGTCGACGTCCGCCGCGAGCTTGCGGAGGGCGGCGCCGATCTTCCCCTCGGTGACGACCTTTTGCGGCTCCGCCCAGACGAGTTCCTTGAGGTCGACCCGGGTCCAATCGTTGAGGGCCTCCGGATAGTCGAGGTTGATGATGTGACCGCGAAGCCCCACGACGCGCACGTGGTCCTCGCCCTGCATGAACTCGAAGACGGTCGTCCCGTCGCCGTGGGAGCGCTTCGCCTTCCCATTGCTGAGAATGGTCGCGATCCGAATAGCCGCGTTGAACTTCTCCGTCACGATGAGCCGGCGCACGGAAGGGTTCGCACGAAGGGGGCTCTATTTAACGATTTGGCGCTGGGGCTCCACAACTGAAACCTGCGTTTTGATGCCTGCTGGACGGCTCGATGATCCCTGCGCCGGTGACTCGACCTCTTTGACCTTACCAGGCGGCTCCGTTGCCCTTTTTCATTGATACGAGGCGTTCAGATTTTCACTTTCGGGCATCTCCCTTGGGAAACCTGACGTGGGCCTCCTCCCTACAACAAAGCGTGGACGTCCATCGGGCCTTAGTCTTCCAAATCCGGTGGGATGCCCCGCCGCTGGACTGGCTCCTCGCGGAATTCCGACTTCTCGTCAACGAGTCGATCCGCATCGCCCTTCGCGAGGACATCCGGTCTCGGGCCCGACTCGCCCGCGCCGCCTACCAAGCCCTGAGCCGTAGGCATGTCGTCTACAAGCAGTACATCCCGGCGGCCTTCGAGGTCGCGCTGGCCGTCCTGAACGCCCATCGTCGGCGTCTGAACCGAAAGAGACGATCCTCCGTCCCGTTCATGCGGCGACTCATGCTCAAGGCGGAGAACCAAGCGTATTGGCTCGACCGCGAGACGGGACGCCTCCGCATCCCGGTCCGAGGGACGGAAGGCGTGCAGCTTCACCTGCCTCTCTCCGAATGGCACCGGTCTTTCTTAAGTGATTCGTCGTGGGGCCTCGGGTCCCTCACGGTGGTCCCGGGCAAGATTATCCTCGTCGTCCGGAAGCAGGCGCCGAAGGCGTACGAGCCGGAGGGGGCGATTGCACTCGATACGAACGAAGACTCGTTGGACGGAATCGTGGCTTCCGGTGGGGGCATGGTCCCGACGAGTCTTCCACTTGGTGGCATTCGGCGAATCCAAGCAACCCACTTCCGACGACGGAGGAGGCTCGCGACGAAGAAAGCGCACGATCGCAGGGTCAAGCGCCGCTTGTTGAACCGGGAGGGACGCCGAGAGAGGAATCGCGTTCGTCAGAGGCTGCATCGCGTCTCGAAGAGACTCGTGCAGTTCGCCAAGAAGGGCAAGGCGGCGATTGCCCTCGAGGACCTCACGCTCCATGGCGCGGGAGGTCGATCCCGTCGCATGAATCGCCGGCTCTCCTCCTGGCCTCGTTCCGAGATCCACCGTCAGATTGAGTACAAGGCCGCCCTCGCCGGCGTGCCCGTCATCAAAGTCAACCCACAGTGGACGTCCAAGACCTGCCCAGTGTGTGGCGCCCGGCGCCGAGATAGGGTGGGCCCGGTGTTCGTGTGCCCGATGTGCGACTGGGAGATGGACCGGCAGATCAACGCAGGCATGAACATCCTGAAGACCGCCATCGCCTCGAACGAGGCCTTGGCAAGGGCTGTACGGTTCCAGCCCGGTGCCCTCCGCCATGATGTCGTGAGTCCCCTCTACGACCTCCTCCGAGAAGGAGGAGGCGCACGGGATGAGCCGAGCGGAGTGGAGTAATCTTGGGTACCGACCCAACCTTACAGAACCGGCGCTGGATGTTTCGGTGGATGGTTCCTCGCGCGCGTTTACCGCCCGCGCACGCAGGCGTCGGCTAGGGTGTTCTCATGCGCGAGAACGTCCGCCGGAGCGAGTCCGCGGCGCCGCGCGGATCGGCCGCGTCCATGATCGCGGAGACGACCGCGACGCCGGCAACGCCGTAACGCGCAAACAGCCCAGCGTTGTCCACTGTGATCCCTCCGATCGCGAAGACGGGGACTCGGGATCGCCGGACGACGCCGTCCAGGACATCCAGCGGGAGCAATGGCTCTTCCGGTTTCGTGGGGCTTGGGAAGAACGGACCGACCGCGATGTAGTCGGCGCTCGCCTGTGCCGCGGCCTCTTCCTCTCCCGGCTTGCCATAGACCGTCACTCCGACGATCGCGCCGTGGCCGAGGATGGTCCGTGCGATGACCGGCGAAGGATCATCGCGACCAACGTGTACGCCATCCGCGTCGAGCCGTCTCGCGAGTTCGGGATCGTCGTTGACGAGAAACGGCACGTCATGGGACGCGCACAGTTCTCGAAGTGCGTGGCCGCCCTCCTTTCGTTCCGCGTCTGAGTACGCGCCCTTGTCGCGCAGCTGGACGACAGAGACGCCGCCGTCAAGCGCCGCCGCGACGATCGACACGAGCCGCTCCACGGGTCGTTTCGGCGACGTCACGAGGTACACGCCGTGAAGCGTGCGCTTCGGCTTCGCGAGGTGGGTCAGGCGATCTCCCCGGCGAGGGCGCGGCTGAACGCGACCCAGAATGGATCTCGATCCGCCGGCCTGAGCGGATGGCCCCGATCGGTGCAGGGCTGGCGGGCCTTCGTAAAGGCACCGACGTCCACCGCGAGGCTCCCGGCCTTCTTGAGCCGCCGGATCACGTCGTCCGCGGCGTCCGGATCGGCCGCAATGAGGAGGGTTCCCTCGCTGATCGCATCGAGCGGATCCATCCCGAAGAACTCGGAGACCGCTGCAACCGCCGGATCGATTGGGACCTTCGCCAGGTCGACGTCGACGCCGAGGCCCGAGGCCTGCGCCATCTCCCACACCGCATTGCGCACCCCGCCTTCGGTCGCATCGTGCATGGCCCACACCCCATCCGCCCGGAGGCCGACGGAGGACGCCGCGAGGGCATCGTCGACGGTGCTCATCGACTCGAACAGGGCCCGCGCGCGCCGCGTGGTGTCCGGTCCGAGGCGGCCCTCCACGAGGTCCGGGAACGTGTTCGAGAGGATTGCCGTCGCCTCGAGGGCGGCGGTTTTCGTGACGAGCAAGCGGTTGCCCGGCCGCGCCATGTCCGCGGTGACCCAACCGTCTTTCGGGGCAATCGCGAGGAACGTGGCCCCGCCGACCATCGGATACGCGCAGCCTTCGTAGCGGCCCGTGTGGCCCGTGACAATCGCGGCGCCGTACTTTCGGCACTCGCGGTCCATGACACGGAGCATCGTCTCGATCTGATCATCCTCGATGTCCAGCGGCAGGTTCCAGTCGAGCGTGACGTACTGCGGCGATACGCCGGAGGTCGTGAGATCCGAAGCGAGGATGTGGAAGGCGAACCAGGCCGCGCGCTCCCACCCATATTGCGGCACGATGTAGATCGGATCCGTCGTGGTGACGAGGGCGCGCCCGTCGGCCAGGAGGACGACGCCGACATCGACGCCGTTTGCGGGCCCGACGGCGACGTCGGCACGCTTCTCGCCTAGATGGCGGGCGATGACGTTCTCGAAGAAGGCTCTGCTCACCTTCCCCATCGGGTATTTGGGCGCCGCTTGCATGGCCGGAGGACTCCTTAGGGTCCCCGGGCTGAAAACATCCTCGAGTTCCCTACGCCCGCATTACCGGGATCAGGTTCCAAGGGTCACTCCCTCACGCGGGAGACTCTCAGCCCCTCTGGGCTCCCCGCCCTGCGGAGGTCGGGCCGATATATGAACGTTCACAGCCACGCCGGGCGGATTGGTCTCGGCCGCGTTACGAGTAAAGCACTTAAGGGGAAACAATCCTGATGGATATGGGTCAGGATATGTTTCGCGCCGAGACGCCTCGGGCCTTACTCGGTGGGGTCCTCGCACTCGCGTTCGTCCTCACCGTCGTCGGCACTGCAGCCGGCCAAGATGAGACTCCCCCATCGATTTTCTCGGCGAGTCTCTATCCCCAATATGTGGGAGTCAACAGCTTCTTCCTGATCACTGCCTCGGTTTCAGACGACGTGGGGGTCGAGACCGTTATTGCCCTTGTTTCCGGTCCCGTCGAGTCGCCGACGTTCACCGGATCCGCTCAGATGACGCTCGACTATGGGACTGTCCAATCGGGAAACTGGTCCGTCCGTCCGTTCTCGTTTCCGGATCCGACGGTCGCGCCGGACGGAACTTACCAGGTCGACATCACGGCGAGCGACGGGGCGGGGAATTCCGCGACGGTGAGTGCGGGCACCGTCGTGCTGGATCGGACGCCTCCGGATACCTCGATTCTTTCGGCGACCAACCCCATCGGCCGCGCCGTTCCGGACGGCGGACGGACCGGCTTCGACACGATCACCTTCACGTTCGCCGGCACCGATTCCGTCGGGATCGCCTTCTTCGATTGCACCTTGGACGGCGTATTCACGGCATCCTGTGGGAGCCCCTACACCCTCTCCGACCTGACGCGCGGGACGCACGTCCTCCGGGTGGCCGCCGTGGACCTCGCGGGAAATGCCGATTCTACGCCCGCCCAGTTCACTTGGACCGTGCGGCATTAGCGGAACGCGCGTCGCCTGCTATCCCGTGGAAGCCAGCAATCCGGGGACGTCCGAGGGGAAATCCGCGACAGGCACCCCCGCCTGCTCGAAGGCTTTCAACTTGGATTCGGCGGTCCCCTTGCCCGCCTGGATGATCGCTCCTGCGTGCCCCATCCTTTTCCCCGGCGGCGCCGTCCGGCCCGCAACGTAGGCCACCACGGGCTTCGACAAGCGTGATCGGACGAATTCCGCGGCCTCCTCCTCCGCTGTGCCGCCGATTTCCCCCACGACGACAATCCGCTTCGTCGCTCGGTCTTTCTGGAACAACGCGAGGGCTTCGACCATGCTCGTCCCGATGATCGGGTCTCCTCCGATCCCGACACAGGTCGACTGCCCGAATCCCGCCTGCGTCATCGCATTCACAATCTCGTAGGTCAACGTGCCACTCCGCGATATCACGCCGGCGTCCCCCGTCTTGAAGATGTGATTCGGCATGATGCCCATCTTCGCTTGGCCGGGCGTGGTG
>DASPZJ010000075.1:0-2625 GCA_035636315.1 Thermoplasmata archaeon | reverse complement strand
GTCGCACGTCTCCGCCATGACGGACAGGTCGTGCGAGATCAGGATCATCGAGAGGTCGAGTTCCCGCTTCAGCCGCTCGAGCAACTCGAGGATCTGCGCCTGGATCATGACGTCCAGCGCGGTCACCGGCTCGTCCGCGATCACGATCCGCGGGTTGCAGGCGAGCGCCATCGCGATCATCACGCGCTGCCGCATGCCGCCGGAGAACTCGTGCGGGTAATCGGCCGCGCGCTCGTGATGGATCCCGACGAGCTCGAGCATCTCGCCGACGCGCTTCATCGCGGCCTCCTTGTCGACCTTCTCGTGGAGGATGATCGGCTCCGCGATCTGGTCGCCGATCCGCTTGACGGGGTTCAGGGCGTTCATCGCGCCCTGGAAGATGATCGAGATGTGCTTCCAACGGATCCCTCGGAGCTGGCCCTCCCGGATCCGCGCGAGGTCGTAGCCCATGTAGTCGATCGTCCCGTCGACGATGCGACCGTTCGACGGGAGGAGGCGCATGATCGACAAGGCGGCCGTCGTCTTGCCGCAGCCGCTCTCCCCCGCGAGGCCGAGGCTCTCGCCTTCGCCGAGGCTGAAGTCGACCCCGTCGACCGCCCGGACGGTGCCCTCCTGCGTCTCGAAGTGCGTCTTGAGTCCTTTCACTTCCAGGAGCGCCATTTCACCGCGTTCACTCGCGGAGAGGAACCGCTTCCTCCCTCGCTCGACCCCTGCGTGGGAATCCGGCGCGCGCCATAACGGTTGCGAGACCCGCGGCACCAACGTCTAATAGAAGGTCCAGTTTCGTCCGTTCCTCGGAGGCGGCGAGATGACGGAGCTGACTCGTCGAGTCCGCCGCTTCTACGCCTACACGGGCGCGTCGTCGTTCGCCCTGTGGATCCCGTTCTGGACGCTCTGGATCCGCGGCAACCTCGGGTCCGATTTCGAGTTCACCCTCGTCGACGTCGCGTTCTGGCTCGGCATGCTGGCGTCCCAGCTTCCGGTCGGGGTGCTCGCGGACCGCATCGGCCGACGGCGGACGATCGTCCTGAGCGAGACGATCCGGTCCGCGGGGATCCTGGGGTACGGCCTCGGGATGACCTTCGCCGGGTACGTGATCGCGAACGTCGTGTGGTCCCTTGGCGCGGCCTTCTCGATCGGGACGTCCGCGTACCTGTACGACGCGCTCCTGGAGGCGGGGCACGAGTCGGAGTTCCCGCGGTACATCGGACGGAACACGACGATCCAGCTCCTCTCGAACGCCGCGGGCGCGTTCGCGGGCGGCCTCCTCGTCCAGGCGGTCGGGGAGATCCGGCTCACGCTGTTCGTCGGCGCGGCGCTGAACCTCGCGGCCGTCGCGATCGCCCTGACCTTCGCGGAGCCGAACGTCCCCCGGACGACGGAGCCCACGTACGCCGAGCAGCTGCGGCAGGGCCTCCGAGTCGTGCGTCGGCGCGAGGGCGTCGCCCTCCTCATCGGCCTGGAGGTGTTCCTCGGCATCACCCTGTACGCGATGGCGCTCTTCCGACCGCTGTACCTGCAGTTCCTCGGACTGTCTCCGGCGGAGATCGCGCTCTCCATCTCCGGATTCCTCCTGGTCGCCGCGGCGTGTTCCGCGTTCGCCGGCGAGATCGCGCGCGTGCTCGGGGAGTTCGGCACGATCGCGCTCATGGTCGCCCTGGCGTGCGGCGCGTTCTTCGCGATGTACGGGGCCGGCCGGTCGGCGGCGGCCTTCCTGTTCCAAGTCCCCATCTACGTCGTCTGGAGCCTCCAGCCCGCGCTGACGACAGCGTTCTTGAACCGGCGGCTGGAGCCGGGACAGCGGGCGACCGTGCTCTCGATGGGCTCGTTCGCATACACCCTCGGGATCGTGATCCTCGAGCCGCTCGCCGGGCTCCTCACGACCGCGACGGGCCTGCTGAACCTCGGCCTGTTCCTCGGGCTCGTGACGCTCGGGCCGTGCTCGTACGTCCTCGTCCGGTGGCGGACGACGGTCGCGCCGTGGCCCGCCGTGACGCCTCTCCCCTCGCGTCTCGTGGCGGGTGCACGGGTCTCCCGATTCCACCGGCTGTTCGAGCGGCTGAGCCGGCTCAGGCCGTGACCGCAGGAACGGAATCCGAGGGCGAGGTCACCAGGTGGCACGCGACCGCGTTTCCGGCCCCGAGGTCGATGAGCGGTGGTTCCGCCCAAGCCTGAAGCGTCACGTGAATGACGTCGCCCCCCGCTCGGACATCGGCGACTCCTTTCAGGGCGAGGCGCGAATCGCGCTTTTCGGATACGACCTGGCGGACCATCGCAACGGCCACTCCCGGCGAGAGGCCCGGCGCCAGCCGGAGGGCCACGGTCGCCGGGTCGTGCGCCTCGATTCCGATAACCCCGGCCAAGAAGCCTCCCGCCGACAGGGATCTGAGTTCTTCGGTGACCTCGTCGGCGCTCCATCCGCATTTCTCGAACGCCAGAGGGCACCTTGGGTGGAATCGGCATCCGGTCGGGATGTTCACGGCATCCGGTCGCTCTCCTTTGAGGATCGTGCGCTTCGCCAGGTGCCTCGGATCGGGACTCGGAATGACGGAGATGAGTGCCTGCGTGTACGGATGCTTCGGGTGCGAGATGACTTGCTCGGCGGTCCCTTGTTCTACGATCTTC
>DASPZJ010000074.1:0-60713 GCA_035636315.1 Thermoplasmata archaeon | reverse complement strand
TCTGCTGGACCGCGACACGGCGGCCATGGTCGTCGTCGAGCGGCTGGGGCGGAGCGTGGCGTCGTTCGCCCGCATCGCGGATCTCGAGGAGGGCACGGAGGCCAATCTCCGCGCCACGGTCGTCGGCATCTCGCCAGTCCGCACGTTCACCCGCCAGGACGGCACCCCGGGTCGGGTGGCGAACCTCGAGCTGCGGGACGAGAGCGGATTCTGCCGCTTCGCCCTCTGGGACGACGACGTCGGGCTCGTGGACCGCGGGAAGGTCGCCGTCGGCGCCACGGTCCGCGCCCTCGACTGCTACGTCAAGCGGACGAACTTCGGACTCGACGTATCCCGTGGCAAGTTCGGCGCGCTCGTCGTGGAGGCACCCTGAATGGACGGACCGGCGGACGGCTGGTCGTACGCGAACAACTGGCACATCGCCGTCTTCTTCCTGGCCATGGCGATGATGCTGCTTGGGATCGGCTCTCTCGCGGTGGCCGCCTTCGGCGACACCGCCGGGATGGCGGGTCTCTCGCTCCTCGCGATTGCGTCGTTCCTCCTGGTCTTCTCGGTCCTCGTCTTCCTGCCGCGACTCGTGCGACGCGGCTCGGTGAGCTTCAGTTTGTTTTCTCGTCGCTCGATGGCGGATGCGCAGAAGGCCGTCGAGCAGGCGATCGAGGCGCTGGGGAAGGCGCCTCGCGTGGAGGTGGCGCGGTCGCGGTCGAACCACCCGCCACGGCTCGTCACCGCCGACGGGATCGTGACCCGGTTTCGAATCGAAGCATCCCGCGTCGGGCCGGGACCCGTGGAGGGAGGCTTCTGGACCGAGATCGTCCAGAGTCTCGCGTCGACGGACGCGGACAGAGCCAGGCTGTTGCGGGAACGGATCAACGAGCGGCTCGCTAGCGTCGAGGAGTGAACCTCACATCCCCATGCCGGGCATCCCGCCCATGCCGCCCATTCCGCCGCCGTGGCCGTGTTCGCCGCCTCCCGGCGGAGGCGGCGGCGACTTCTTCGAGGCGATGATGTCGTCGATGCGGAGGATCATGCTGGCGACTTCCGCGGCGGACTCAATCTCCTGGGTCTTCACGCGGAGCGGCTCGACGACGTTCGCCTTGAGCATGTCGAGCGGCTCCCCCGTCATGACGTTCACGCCCATCGACTTGCCGCCTTTCTTCCCATGTTCCGCGCGGAGTTTGATGAGCACGTCGATCGGATCGAGGCCCGCGTTCTCGCCGAGGGTCCTCGGGATCACGTCGAGTGCGTGCGCGAACGCTTCGATCGCCAACTGCTCCCGGCCCCCGATTGTCGCGGCGTAGTCCTTCAACCCGAGGGACAATTCGACCTCGGCGGATCCGCCGCCGGCAATCGCCTTGCCATCCTCAATCGCCGCGGCGACGACGCGCAGGGCGTCGTGGAGGATTCGCTCGACCTCGTCGACGACGTGTTCCGTGCCGCCTCGAACCAGGATCGACACCGCGCGGGCCTTCTTGTTCCCCGTGACGAACGTCATGTCGTCCGTCCCGATCTTCCGCTCCTCGACAAGGTCCGCCTTGCCGAGCTCCTTGGGCGAGAGGTCGTCCAGGTTCGTGACCGAGCGCGCGCCCGTGGCCTTCGCGAGCTTCTTCATGTCGCTCTCCTTGACGCGACGCACGGCGTAGATGCCCTCCTTCGCGAGGTAGTGCTGCGCGACGTCGTCGATGCCCTTCTGGCAGAGCACGACGTTCGCACCGGACGCCTTGATCTTGTCGACCATCGTCTTGAGGCTCTTCTCTTCCTCGTTCAGGAACAGCTGAAGCTTACCGGGATCGCGGATCCGGATCTCTTCGTTCACCTCGGTCTTCTTGACCTCGAGGGCCCGGTTGATGAGCGCGATCTTCGCGTCCCGGACGAACTTCGGCATCCGCGGATGCACCCGTTCCTTGTCAAGGACGACGCCGTCGATCAGCGCGGTGTCGGTCAGATTCCCGCCGTGTTTCTTCTGCACGAGGATGTTGTCCACGTCGGCGCGTACTTCCCCGGCGATTTCCTCGACAATCGACTGAACCGCGTCCACGGCGATGCCGGCGAGGAAGTCCGCGTTCCCGCCGACGCTGCGGCCGGACATCGCGGTTCGGGCGATCGAACGCAAGGTCGTCTTGTCGTCCCGCTTCACTGCGAACGCGAGCTGGTTAAGCCGGCGGACCGCCTCGGCGGCGGCCATCCGATAGCCGTTCACGATGATCGTCGGGTGGACCTCCGACTCGATCAAGCTCTCTGCGGCCTTCAACAGCTCCCCGGCGAGGATGACGGCGCTTGTCGTCCCGTCTCCGACCTCGTCGTCCTGGGTCTTGGCCACCTCGACGAGCATCTTGGCCGTCGGGTGTTCGATCTCGATCTCCTTGAGGATCGTCACCCCGTCGTTCGTGATCGTCACATCTCCGAGGGAGTCGACGAGCATCTTGTCCATGCCTTTCGGGCCCAGCGTCGACTTGACCGCATCGGCGACCGCGCGGGCGGCGGCGATGTTGTTCGACACCGCGCCTTTGCCCTTCTCTCGCTCCGTCCCTTCCTTCAGGATAATAATCGGCTGACCCGTCATCATTGAAATTCCCGTCGGTCTATGCGAGGGCTTCTATATGAGCGTTGGCACTCCCCGCGACGCCGTGCTTGCGGCCCAACCGAGCATCCGGTTTGTGCCCTGAAGTTTAAGTGCAACGACCCCGTGAGGAGGTTCGAAGGTGCCCGTCATGTCGGACAAGCCGATTCATGTCACCGATGCCGAATTCGAGAAGGCGATCAAGGACCATCCGTACGTCGTCGTCGATTTCTGGGCGGAGTGGTGCGCGCCGTGCCGCGCGATCGAGCCCATCGTCGAGGACCTCGCGAAGCGCTACGCGGAGAAGGTGACGTTCGTCAAGGTCAACACGGACGAGAACCCGATGACGCCGCAGCGGTTCATGGTGATGGGCATCCCGACCATCCTTTTCTTCAAGGACGGGAAGCTCGTCGACCAGGTCGTCGGCGCGATGCCCCGAGGACCGTTCGAGGAACGTGTCAAAAAGCACCTCGCGTGACGACAGCTAGAAATAGGCATCCGTTCCTTCGAGGACGAACAGACCATGGGCAGCCTCATCGAGATGCTCGCGAGCAAGAAGAAAGCCCCCTTGGCCGCGCCGGAGTCGACCGTGATCCTGCCGGTGCTTCACAAAGAACACGAGGGCTCGTGCGGCGAGAGCTGCGGCTGCGCGGACGGCGGTGCGGAAGGCGGCTGCTGCGGCGGCTGAGCCAGCGCCCGGGACGCGTTCCGACAATTGAGAATCAGTGCGGATAATCGTCTCGCCCCGCTTATATACCGTCGACCGCCTCGATTCCTCCATAGAGGAGGAAGCGAACATGGACCCCCTTGAAGCGTCGAGACTCGTGACGGACGAGTATTCGGCGAAGATCCTCGTGGCGACTTTCAAAAAGGCGAAGTCGGCCATCGATCTCAGCCGTGAATACGGCATCCCGATCGCGGCGTGCTACCGTCGCATCCACGCCCTCGAACGCGCGGGCCTCATCCGATGCACGGAGCGGGCGTTGACGCAGAAGGGCAAGCGCATCTCCCTCTACATGTCCCAGCTCAAGAACGCGTACATCTTCTTCGAGAACGGCCGACTGCGCGTCCGATTCCAGCTCGCAACCGGCATCACGAGGGACTTCGGCGGCGACTGGAAGGCCGTGGATGTCGTCGAGCCGATCGTGCCAACCCTATAACCCCTCCTCCACAACCCACAGGCAGGACCGAGAACCTCTCGGCCTGCCTCTTTTATTCCGTCTTCGGGGCGGGGCGCTTTCTGGCCCGCGGAACGCCATGTCTGCAGGCTTTGACAAACGCCGCCAGGTCCCCATCTGTCTGACGCGCAATCGAGCGTTTCAGAATTGAGACCGTTGACAAATTTCTCTTATACGGCGGGCCGAAATCGCCCAGGTCACAATGGACCGGGAACGCATGAAGTACCTGTTCAAAGAGGTCCTCGGCGTCGACGTCGACGAGGTCGTGAGGAAGGTCGTCGCGACGATCGCGGTCGAGCGCGCGAAGCAGGCGCAGAAGAACACGCAGGAATGGAAGCGGTACATGGAAGCGGAAGGCGGGATCGTCATCCTCCCTTCGAACGTCACCCAGTTGGGGCGGAAGGAACCGGGGAAGTGAGCGGGCCGCGAGCGCGGCAGGCGTCGGAGCCGGCAATCCGCGCGCGGTCGGATATCCTTTAAATTGGTCCTATGAATATGGGGCCCGATGTCGGGATTCGCCGGGAGGGACATCCTGTCGATCCGCGACCTCTCGCGGGCGGACATCCAGCTCGTCCTGCGCACCGCGCGCAAGATGGTGCCGATCGCCACCGGTGAGAAACGGTCGCGGTCCCTCGACGGCAAGATTCTCTCGACCCTGTTCTATGAGCCTTCCACCCGCACGCGGCTCTCGTTCGAGAGTGCGATGGCCCGCCTCGGCGGCCGCGTCGTCGGGTTCAGCGGCGCCGAGGGAACGTCGGTCCAGAAGGGCGAGACCCTCGCCGACACGATCCGGATGGTCGAGGCGTACAGCGACGCGATCGTCCTCCGCCACCCGCACGAGGGCGCGGCGCGCCTCGCGGCCGAGTTCACGGACAAACCGGTGATCAACGCGGGCGACGGCGCGGGCCAACATCCGACCCAGACGCTCCTGGACCTGTACACGATCTGGGACGAGAAAGGCGCGTTCGAGGGCCAGAGCGTCGCGCTCCTCGGCGACCTGAAGTACGGCCGCACGGTCCATTCGCTCACCTACGCCCTCGCCGAGCTCGGCTCGCAGCTCATCTTCGTGAGCCCGCCGACGCTCGAGATGCCGCGGGAGATCCTCGAACACATGAAATCGGAAGGCCTGTCGTTCCGGGTCGCGCACCGACTCGAGGACGTGATCCGAGAAATCGACGTGCTGTACGTCACCCGAATCCAGAAGGAGCGGTTCCCCGATCCACAGGAATACGAGGAGGTCGCGGGGTCGTACCGCATCGATGCGGGCATGCTCCGTGACGCCAAACGCGATCTCATCATCCTGCATCCGCTCCCGCGGACCACGGAGATTGACCCGGAGGTCGATCGGACGAAGCACGCGGTGTACTTCAAACAAGCCTTCAACGGGGTGCCCGTGCGGATGGCCCTCCTCGACCTCATCCTCGGAGGCCGTGAGTGAGGGAGCTCCGCGTCACCCCGATCAAGAATGGGACCGTGATCGATCACATCCCCGCGGGGAGGGCCTTGAAGGTCCTGAAGATCCTCGGGATTGGCGATGCTGTCACGTCCACCGTGACGGTGGCGATGCACGTGCCGAGCCAGGCGATGGGGTGGAAGGACATCGTGAAGGTCGAGGACCGCGAGCTCGGACCCCGGGAGATTGACAAGATCGCCCTCATCGCGCCGTCCGCCACCGTGAATGTGATCCGCAACTACAACGTGGCCGAGAAGCGGCGCGTCACGCTCCCCGACCGGGCCGTCGGGATCCTAAGGTGCGCGAACCCGAACTGCATCTCAAATGTCCGAGAGCCGGTGGAATCGGAGTTCGTCGTGCGGTCGAAGAGCCCGCTCCGGGTCGTGTGCAAGTATTGCGATCGCGAGCTCGAGGACATCGTCGCCCACATACTGTGAGGCGGTTCGTCTTCAGGTCGCCCACGCCTCGCTCCCTACGATCGATCCCGTGGCGGACCAGATCAGATAGAAGACGAACGAGTGACCGGTGGGCAACGGCACTCCGTCGCCCTCGACAGCGAATCCATCGCCGGGGCTGACGGTCCCGTCGCCGCCGACGTCCGTCCAGGTGATGCGTACGGTCATGGAACCGACGACGATGGGTGCCGCGGTCCCGCTCGGCGCCAACGGACGGCCCGTCCCTGCGGTCGAATCGACAATCAGGTTCACGGTGTACGGTGAGCGCGACCAGCGTTCGCTCGCCGTCGCAACGGCGAAGCTCACGTTTCCGTTCGCCATCTGAACATTCGTAAAGGCGACGGCCGGCCTCGGCGGAGTCTCAAGGATGTTCCCGAACAGCGACAGGACTGCGAAGACAACAAGCGCCAGGAGCGCAACCGCCACGATGACGAGGACCAAGATCGTTCGGACCAGGGTATCTTGCGTCTGGGGCGGCGGGACCGGGTAGGAAACCGGAAGGCCGTACAGCCCGTACGGCGGCGGTGGATTTGGCGGGGAAACCGGAGGTTGCGCCATGTCTCGGCCATGGTCCCAGGGGTCAAAAAGACGTCCGCTCGGGCCGGAACCAGGAGGACCGAAGATTTTAAGTGCGTCGCTTCGGATACACGCGGCCAGAAGGGATGGTGAGTCTCTGCTCGAAGAGATCTCCGAAATGATTGGGCTCCAGGTCTACACGCACAACGGCGTGTTCCTCGGGAACGTGAACAACCTCGTTGTCGACGTGGACAACGGTGCGGTCGACGGAATTTTCATCGGCGAGACGAATCCGCTCCTCGTCGAGGGCAGCCGCGCCGTGAGCGTGCCGTTCCGATGGGTGCAGAGCGTCGGGGACATCGTCGTGCTGCGATATTTCCCGAAGCGCGTCTCGCTCCGGAAGGGCGGCGCTGCCCCGGCGATTCCGGCGGCGGCGAAGTAGGCACCCGGCGACGATATTCTTATTCGGCGGGCTTCATTAGCCGGCCGCGTGGCCCGCGCGAAGCCTTCCAACCGGATTTCTGCGGACGCGCGGTTCGAGGTCCTCGAAATCCGCCGACTTCGAGGGCACGAGCAGATTCGACCCACCCTCCTCGAACAGCTCACGGAGCAGATCAAAGGGGACGGATACATCAAGCGGCCGATCCTCGTGGCGGACCGGCATTTCGTGATCCTGGACGGGCACCATCGCGTCGAGGCGTTGCGCGCGCTCGGTTGCACACGCATTCCCTCATATGTCGTCGATTATTTCTCGCGGATCGTCGACCTGGGCACGTGGCCCGACGCGATCGTCGCCACGGTGACGAAGGACGAGGTCATCCAACGTGGGCTGAAGGACGACCGCTTCCCCCCGAAGACGACGCGCCACACGGTGACGCTCAAGCTCGACGACCGCCCGACAGACCTCGAAGATCTGATGTGATTACGGCCCGACCGGCGGGGGCGGCGGCGAGGTCCCCGGTGGCGGGACGGGGCGCCGCAACCGCTGTCGCAGGACGATCATGACGACGACGGCCGCCGCCACGACGACGAGCACGATCGCCCAGTCCGACGTGGTGAGGCCGACGAACCGCGCGGGCTCGAGTGCCTGGTACCGGTACGACACCAGTTCCGTGGTCGCGATGGGCTCCGTCCCGGTGCCGTTATACATCTCCGTACGGGCGTTGTTCCCTGCGGCGGGGGCGAAGAACTGCCGATCGTACGTGCCGTCCGGAAAGGCTCGGCGGATGCGGAACGCATCGAAGTGTCCGGCCGGCGTATCGACGACGGCTTGGGCCTCCAGCGTGTACGTGAGGTTCGTCCACGCGAGCCCCGTGGAGTGAATCGGCGGCGTCGGGAACCCGATCGAGATGCCGAAGTCCTCCGTGAAATTGAGTTCCGTGCGGACCACGCCCGTCGCGCCGACCGAAAGCGGGAAAAGCCATGGATCGTCGACGAGGCGGTAGGCGCTCGTGTTCTGGACCCGCAGATGGAACGGGAAGGGGATCGGGATTGTGTGGAGGGTCCCGTTCGCCTCCAGATCGAGGACGCTCGCGATGGTTTTCATCCCCTTGGTCTCGATCGTTTCCTCGGCGGTCAGGACCCAGGCCCCGGAAGCGGGTGCGGAGACGAGGTCGCTCGTGAGATTTCCCGCGGCGATCCCCGAGCCGCTCACGTCGATCCGGTACGCGTCGTACGGCGTCCCCTCCACCGTGAAGGTTCCCCGGTCCTTCACCGTGAGCGTCACCTTCCCATCGAGGAAGAAATCCGCCGCGAGCGAGGTGTTCGTGCGGTATGTCCAGGTGTCCCTGGGAGTGAGGAGCGGCGCATTAACGGTCCCGTCCTGTGCGGCGACCGGCGCCAGGGCTAGGAGCAGGAGCACGCCCAAGAGCGCCGCAATGGACCGCACGCTCGTCCATTCGGGTGGATTCGATTAAGGTTATTGGTTCAGCGCCCGGATTCGAGGGTCCGACCCTTCGAGCCGGGGCGAATCCGGAGGCGCCCGCCGAACTCGCGGTGGAGGGCCGATCCCCCGAGGAGTCGATCGAGGAACACCGCGAGGGCGGCGATCTCCGAATGCGGCTGGTTGCCCACGGCCACGTTGAGGTCGACGAGGTCGTACACGTCTCGGGGGACTTTCTCCGCTCCCACGACAACGAGGAGATCCTCCTTCGGAATCCGGGGCAGGCTCTCGTCCAGCTCGGCCCCGTACATCGTGAGCTGAACCTTCGTCCCCGCCCACTCCCGCAGGATCCGCCGCCAGGGGACGCCGGTCTCGACGCGGAACGAGCCGCCGAATCGCCGCACCACATCCCGCACGGTTCGTTCGAGCCCCGGGTCCTTCGTCGACACGAGGACCGCGTCCGCCCCGAACGCACGCGCGGTCAACGCGACGTGGGTCGTGACGCGTTTGTCCCGGGCCGGCCGGTGGCCCAGGCGGAGGACCGTGATCACTTCATTCCTCGAATCGCATGATGCGGTGGCCTCGGAAATCGAGGCGGGGCGAGCGCTTCACGAGCGCCTTCAATTTCGTCTGCGTCACCTTCAGTTTGTCGGCCACGTCACCGGAGAATTTGCCCTCCGGGCCGACCATGTCGAAGATCACGGCCTCGATCGCCGCGTAGGCATCTTCGGGCATCATCGCCGCGTGCAAGACGTCGGAGATCTCTTGGATCGGCGCGGTCGCGTTGATGTGGAACGACGAGTAGAATGCGTGGTACGCTTTCTCGGGCGACGCGGACGGTCCGGTTTGCCACTTCGTCTCGACGAGCTTCATCTTCTCGAAGAACCGGAGGGCATCCCCTCCCGAAGGGCCGAACTTCTCCTCGATCTCGCGCGCGCTCTTCCACCCGGCGGAGACCTCTTTGAACACCTCGCTCTTGACGTCGCTGTCGACCGCGCGGAGGATGGGAACGAGCTCCGCGACCTCGCTCACGACCTTGATGCGATTCAAAAGGACCGACGCGCGATATCCGGGTGGTGCGTTATAAGTTTTATTTCGAGTGTTGAAAGAATTTAGGTGCGACAGAGAAATCAGCGGAACGACCATCGTTTCCGCTCGATGGTCCTCGCCGATGCCATTCCGTGTGCGTGACAGGGCCGCGGTCGCTCTCCTCGGAACGTTTATGCGAAATGCGGACGTTCGTGAGGCGACGTCATGAAAGTGAAAGACCTCCGCCCGGAGAGCAAGGTCGACACGATCGACCTCGTGATCCGAGAGAAAGGGGCCGCCCGGGAGTTCTCGAGCCGGACCGGGTCGACGGGCAAGGTGTGCGACGCGAAGGCCGTCGACGACGAAGGGACTGAGGTTTCTGTCAGCCTCTGGAACGACGAGATCGAGCGGGTGCAGGCGAACGACCGGATCCGCATCACGAACGGGTGGGTGCGGGAGTGGCGCGGGAACATGCAAGTCAGCGCCGGCAAGTACGGCAAGCTCGAGGTCCTACACTGAGGCGGCCCCGGGGACGACGACGGACGCGAGGGCCAGCACCGCCATCGGCACGACCTGCATGAGCAAGTCATCGTCCACCTGCGGTATCTTCGGGCCTTCCATGAGCGTCGCGGCCGCGGTCGCCAAGGCGGCGAACAGGAAGCGCACCGACCACGACGGGATGCCGCCGAGCGCGAACTCCGCGGCGAGGAACAGGCCGAAATACGCGCCGACCACGAGGCCGCGAGGCCACTTCCTCTTACGGGCGAAGGCTGCCAGGGGATCGATCCATGCCATGCCGAGGAACACCGGGACCACGATGTTCGGATCTTTGATCACGAACAGGCCGAACGCGATGCCGAGGGCGCCTTGCGCGTACGCCGATACACGCTGTCCTTCGTACGGTCGCAGACCGAGCAACGGGATGCCGAGCGCCATGCGCGCGATCTCGATGCACGCCGCGGTCCCCAGGAAGAGCAGGGTGACAGCGGTTCGCGTGATGCCGCCGGGGAGCGGCTCCGGGATCAGGTAGTACGCGAGGAAGATCGGCGAGACGATGTGCACCGCCCGACGAAAGGCGGAGCTTCCATCCATGGTACCGACCTCGCGGCACGCCTTCGCCGAACTCCGCGCCGCGCCATTTCGCCTCAATGCCCTTGGACAACATATACGTTGTCGCGGTGAGGAGCGCCGAACGGTTTTTGAAGCGCGGATGTTTCCGCCCGATCGTGCCATTCGTACTCTTCGTGTGCGTCGAGAACACATTCCGAAGCGTCCTCTCCGAAGCGATGTTCAACCGCGTGGCGCCGCGAGGCTGGCGTGCGGAGAGCGCCGGCGTCCAAGGCGCACCGGCAATCAACCCTGTCGTGGTCGAGCTGCTTCGGGAAATCGGGATCCCACTCGGCCCGAAAACGCCTCGGCTCGTGACGCCCGATCTCGTCGAACGTGCGGCGCGTGTCGTCACGTTCGGCTGCCTCGATCGCTGTCCGATCGGCGCCAAGGAGAAAGGAGAAGACTGGCCGGTGCCGGGGGCGACCGGCAAGTCGATGGATGAACTCCGCGCGATCCGCGACAACCTTCGGGGCCGCGTCGAGGACCTGACGAAGCGCCTGCCGGCCGCGTGAGGCCGGGATCCGCCTGGGCGGAGAAAGATTCAAACGAGGCACGGCCGTCCGGGCGTCCGTGCGACCGATCCTGCTCACGCATTGCGGCGCGGGATCCGATGCCTCGGTGCAGGACGCCGCGGCCGCGGCCGGTGCGCGGGGGATCGCGCTCCTGAACCGCGGCCGCACCGCACTCGACTCGGTCGTCGACGCAATCGTCGTCCTCGAGGACGATCCGCGCTTGAACGCGGGAACCGGCTCTCGCATGCGGGTGGACGGCCGCATCCAGATGGACGCCGCGTTGATGGATAGCGACCTCGAGGCGGGCGCCGTGGCGGCGATCGAAGCCGTGAAGAATCCCATCCGGGTGGCGCGGGAGGTGTTCCGCACTCCGCACGTGCTGCTCGTCGGCCCGGACGCCGTCGCCTTTGCACGATCGAAGGGCCACGACCCGTACGATCCCGCGACCCCGGAATCGCGTCGGCGGCTTGAGGAGAGCCTCGCGGCGATTCGCAACGGCCGCTTGCCTCGCTACGCTCGGAAATGGAAAGAGGTCGAACTCCACGATACCGTGGGAGCCGTCGCACGGGACCGCCGCGGTCGTTTCGCAGCCGGAAGTTCCACCGGCGGGACGGCTTTCATGTTCCCGGGCCGCGTGGGCGACTCGCCGCTCGTCGGGGCAGGCCTGTACGCGGGTCCGACGGGAGCCGTGTCCGTCACCGGGATTGGCGAGGAGATCATGAAGCGTGTCCTCTCGAAGTTCGTATACGACCGCATCGCGGACGGGATGACGCCGCAACACGCCGCGGACCGTGGTCTCGCCCTCTTCCCGAAGGACGTCCCAATCGGCATCATCGCCCTCGATCGCCGCGGATGGGGAGAGGCGTGCAACCGGTCGATGGCCTGGTTCGTCTCGGGGCGGCGCCGAACGCTTTAAGAACGGCCACGTTATCATGGACCATGCTACGCCGTGTAGCGGAGGTTTTCGGTGACCCGGAGGAGCGCGCTCACGAGCAAGATCGAGGCCGAGGTCAAGCTCCTGCAGCGGCACGTCGCGATGCTCAAGGCGATCATGGAGAACCAGCCGATCGGCATCATTCGTCTTTCGGAACTCCTGAACTTCCCGCAGCACAAAGTGCGGTACTCGCTCCGGATCCTCGAGCAGGAAGGCCTCATCAAGCCCTCGCCGGAAGGGGCGGTGACCACGGACCGGCTCGAGGAGTTCCTCGACTATCTAAAAGGCGTCCTCGACTCGATGTCGGCGACCGTCCAGGAACTCCGCAAGACGCTCGGCTAAACCGTGGGCGACCGGTCACGAGGCGAGCAGCCCGAGGACTCCGCTCACGATCGCGAGGATCGATTCGGTCCCTCCCACGCCTCCATGCAGGAGGAGGGTGGCCACACCGATGATGAGGTTGATCCACGCTCCCAAGCGGGCCTTGCCCAAACCGAAGAGGCGGCTCGTCTCGCCGCGATAAATCAGATAGCTCCCGTAGAGGACCCCGAGGCCGACGACCGCGGTGAGGAGCGAGACTCCCTGACCTGCCGTCGCGGCGATCAGGATGAGGATCCCCGCCACGAGGCCCACCAGCGCGGCGATGAGGCCCAGGATCCTCTTCTCAGACCTCCTGGTTCGAAACATGGACTAAGGCGAGCGGGCAGGGGTATCTAAGTCTTTTGAGCCAGACATCGAACAGGAGGGAAAGAGAATTAATCTCTTTGGGTAAGCGGCGGGGACGCTCGATCGAGAGCGCTCCGCGGGGCGAGGCACCGCAGGGAGAATCGTCCCGTGCAGTTCCGAAGTCCACTCGGGATTCTCGTTGAGAAACTATTTTGCGTCCGACCCTTTATGGCGACGCAAGCCGTCGTAGCTCAGTCTGGTAGAGCCCCCGACTGTTAATCGGGTGGTCTCCGGTTCGAATCCGGACGACGGCGCTTCCCTCTTGAAATTCGAGCCGCTATGACTCTCGGACGGCTTCGATCGACTTCGAGATTTCCTTTGAGAGCTTCTCACGAGCCGCCGGCTTGGACCACAGGTCGTTGAGATCCGGGCGGGTCTCGCGGCAGATGGCGAGCAGGTCGTCGAGGCTCGTGTGACGGAGGACCTCGATCACGACGTCGCGATAGGAGTGCAATTCGTTCCGGTGTCTCTGTATGACCGACGGATAGAGCCAGTGCTCGCACGCCATCCACCGCTCCACGTACCCGCGGGCCAAGGGTCGAACCCGCTTCGCGATCTGTTTCCGGAACGCGTCTTTGGCCAGAGCCAGGAGGAGCGGGCCCTCTTCGTCGTCCGCGTCCATCGGAGGACCGGAGTGGTGCGAAGCCAGATAAACGCACGGGCGCGAACCCGTCACCGTCGGTTCGGGGATCGCTCCTTCCATCGGCGGCGGAGGATCTCGAGATCCGCGGCAAATGGCGGACCCTCCGCGTTCCTTCGCGGAGTTCCCGTTGGGCGCGGAGCCGTTCGCGCGGAACGCGAGGCCGGATTGTGGTCGCGTGGTTCCTCAGGGCTCGTTCGGCGGATGTGACCGATGGACCGGTGGCCGCGATGTCGAACCCTCGGACAGGACCGGAGAACGAGTACACATGGAGGTCGTCTTTGAAGTAGCAGCCCGCGTACGGGAGAGGAAGCAAACCGAGGTCACGGCACGCCACGCCGAAGCGACGGACCCGGTCGGCGGGATCCGGACGGGGGTCCCGAGCTCCGTCAGGAGTTCGATCGTCGCGACGCACCGGCGGTCCTTCCGGTGGGCGTGTCGGGAATGAAAGGAAGATCATCGATGAACCAGATTCCGTACGACGTCTCCTGGCCTTCTGCCTCGAAGCCGGTGATTCCGTTCTCCGTCGGCACGAGTTGTTCGAGGACTCGAAGCTCTGCGGACGCGCGAGCCACAGGTCGAGAACGCGCCCCCGCGTATGAGCGGAGCGTGCGGACGGATGCCTTAAGTAACGACGCGCGGTTGCGCGGACGAGGGCCCGTAGCTTAGTCCGGTGGAGCGTCTGGCTCATAACCAGATGGTCGTCGGTTCAAAAGGTCCCTCGGGGCACCGCGGGATCGGGAATTCCGGCCGGGCCCATCGTTTTCGTCGCCCCGCGAACGAGCAACTTTTAGTCCCAGCGACCCTTCAAGCGGCCGCATGGACGACTTCGGGCTCGAGCCCCGGATCCTCGAGGCGGTCCGGGCCCTCGGGATCGAGTCGTTCACGGAACCGCAGGAGAAGGCGGTCCCCCGCATCCGGTCCGGGGCGAACGTCCTCCTTGTCGCGCCAACCGGGATCGGGAAGACGGAGGCCGCCCTCCTGCCCGTGCTCGATCATATCGTCCGCGAAGCGCCCGAGCCGACGTCCTGCCTGTACATCACGCCGCTCCGGGCGTTGAACCGGGACATGCTCCGCCGGATGACGTTCTTCGCGGAGCGGCTCGGCGTCCGGGTCGCCGTCCGGCATGGCGATACCTCGCCGCAGGAGCGGGCCGCGATCACGCGTCACCCGCCGGACATCCTCATCACGACGCCCGAGACGTTCCAGATCTTGTTCACGGGACGTCGGCTGAGGGAGCACCTCCGTTCGATCCGCTGGGTCGTCGTGGACGAGATCCACGAGCTCGCGTCGGACGAGCGGGGGGCCCAGCTCGCGATCGGGCTGGAGCGGCTGCGCGACCTCGTCGGGCACGAGTTCCAGCGGATCGGGTTGTCGGCGACCGTCGGGAGCCCGGAAGAGGTCGCCGCCTTCCTGGGCGGAGTCGGCCGGGACGTCGAAGTCATCCGCGTTCGTATCCCAAAAGGCCTGCGGATCCGGGTGGAGATGCCGGCACCCTCGAAGGGCGACACCGAGATCTCGGAACGTCTCCGGGTGCAGGTCGGTCAGGCGACGGCGCTCCGCCGCTGCTATGAGCTCATCAAGGAACACGCCTCCACCCTATTCTTCGTCAACACGCGTGACACGGCGGAGTTCCTCTCCTCGCGGTTGGCGGCGTGGTACCAGGATCCGACCATCGGCGTGCACCACGGCAGCCTCTCGAAAGACGTCCGGGTGCAGATGGAGGACGACTTCAAGGCGGGGACGCTGCGCGCCCTCGTGTGCACCTCCTCCCTCGAGCTCGGGATCGACGTCGGGGGCGCGGATTTCGTGCTCCAGTACAACTCGCCCCGGGAGGTGTCCCGGCTTGTCCAGCGAATCGGCCGCTCGGGGCACGGCGTCGGCGAGGTCTCCGACGGCGTGATACTCGCCACCCACGAAGACGACGTCTCGGAGGCATGCGCGATCGCGCGACGCGCCCTCGCCGAGGAGATCGAGGCGCTCGTCGTGCGAAAGGACAACCGATCCGTGCTGGCGAACCAGCTCGTCGCGATCGCGGTGAGCGAGCGGTTCGCGTCCGCGGACCAGGCGTACGAGACCGTCCGACGGAGCTGGCCGTTTCGCGATCTAAACCGCAAGGAGTTCGATGACGTCCTCGCGCAGCTCGCGGACCTCCGGATCCTCTGGTCCCGGGACGGCCGGCTCGGCCGGAGTTCGAACTCCCTCCCCTACTTCTTCGAGAACATCTCGATGATCCCGGACGTCCGGACGTACCGGGTGATCGATCTCTCCTCCCGGCGGGTCATCGGCACGCTCGACGAGTGGTTCGTCGCGGAGAACGCGAAACTCGGCCAGAGCTTCATCATGCGGGGCACGGCGTGGCGCTTCGTCGACTTCAAGGAGGACCACGTCCTCGTCGAGCCCGTGAAGGAGATCGGCGACGTGCCTTCCTGGGTGGGGGAGGACATCCCCGTGCCGTTCGAGGTCGCCCAGGAAGTCGGCCGGATCCGGCGGGAGAAGGATCTCTCCGCGTACCCGCTGAACGACCACGGCGCGACGAAGTTCCTCGAGTACCTCGCGTCCGCCGGCGATGCACCCCTGGCGACCGACCGACGGATTACGATCGAGGCTGCGAGGGACGTGATCATCGTGAACGCATGCCTCGGTTCGCGGGTGAACGAGACCCTGGGCCAACTCATCTCATCGCTCGTGAGCGCGCGTTTCGGGCAGAGCGTCGGGGTGCAGACGGACCCGTACCGCGTCGTCCTCGAGATGCCCCGGTCCGTGAACCCGAAACAGATCGTCGAGATCCTGCAGCCCGAGGACCCGGACGCCCTGGAGCCTCTCCTCCGGGTGATCCTGAAGAACTCCGCGTTCCTCCGCTGGGCGTTCGTCTACGTCGCGAAGAAATTCGGTGCGTTGCGGCGGGACGTCGACTGGGAGAGCGTATCGATCCCGAGGCTCTTGAAGACCTTCGAGAACACGCCGCTCTTCGAGGAAGTGCTCGACAAGGTCTTCTGGGAACGGATGGACATCCCGCGGACCGTCGAGGTCCTGAAGCGGATCCGAACCGGGGAGATCGAGCTCGTCGTGACGAAGCCGACGCCGATCGGGCGGGCCGGTCTGGAGGGCGGCCGGCTGCTCGTCACCCCGTCGAGAGCGGACCACGCGACGCTCATGGCGGTCAAAGCCCGCCTTGAGAAGGAGACCGCGACGCTCCTCTGCCTGAGTTGCAAGATGATGTGGAGGGAGGGGGTGAAGGACCTCCCGGCGAAGATTCGCTGCCCGCGCTGCAGTGCGGTCATGATCGCCGTCGTCGCACCGTACGAGAAGGAACGGATTGCGAAGCTCGACCTCGAAGGCGGGGACAAGGAGAGCCGGGCGAAGGCGAAGCGGCTCTTCACGAACGCGAGCCTCGTCATGGCGCACGGGCGCAAGGCGGTCCTCGCACTGATGGCTCGCGGGGTGGGGGAGGACACGGCGGCCCGGATCCTCCGCGGCTACCACGAATCGGAGGAGGACTTCCTCCGGGAAGTGCTCGCGGCCGAGATCACGTACGCGAGGACGAAGCGGTTCTGGGATTGAGGGCATCGAAAACTTCCGGAACCGAGGACGGAGTCCGACGGGCGTATGGGCGGGAGGACCGCGACGCCCTGCCGGCCTCTCGGTGTGGGCTTGGGTGGAGGGTGGGGGGACCCGAGGGGTTCCAGTCGACGGGCCCGGTTGGCCTCCCCGATTGCTGGATGCGCCCCGATTCCGGAAGCGGTCGTCGAAGCGACCATGCAAGTATATAATGATTATCGTGGTCCGTCCGCTTTTCTTTGCCTCCAGTTCGGCGTCGGAACACGCGGCGTCCGCCGCCCGATTCGGCGGGGCGGTCAAACCGGTCGGCCGCAGCCCGCAAGACGCGTCGAGATTCTCTCACCTGAAGAACCCATGACGATACGTTTATTCGATGCGCGCTCGTCGTGCGACCGGATCTCCTGTGTCGGACGAGCCCGGCGTCCCCTGTCCGGTCTGCGGAGCGTTGAACCCCGAAGACCTCGAGAGCTGCGGCGCCTGCGGGTTCGCCCTGAAGGAATCCAGCTCCGGCGAGCACGTCGACGCGCTCCTGGAGGA
The DNA here is from genome assembly GCA_035636315.1 of Thermoplasmata archaeon. GTDB lineage: Archaea > Thermoplasmatota > Thermoplasmata > RBG-16-68-12 > RBG-16-68-12 > RBG-16-68-12. The sequence continues at coordinate 43,620 of DASPZJ010000074.1, read as the reverse complement.
CGTCCTCGATCTCTCGACGGGCCCTCCCGCTCCCGCGGCGTCCGACGCCTCGGTGGTCGACGAGCCGGACGACATCGACCAGGAGGTCGCGGAGCAACTGTTCGACTCGCTCCTGGTGGAAATCCAGCCTTCCGAGCGCGATAACCCGCCGGAGGACGCGGTCGGTCCGCCGCCGACCGAGGTCGCGGAATCCCCGTCGCAGGACTTCGGCGGCGTGGAGAGGGTGCCCGTCCTCGCGACGCCTGCGGAGACGGAGGGACGGAAACTCACGCGGATCTCGGGTCGGATGATGGACTTGGTCACGTTCGGCGGCATCGCCGGCCTCGTCGGTGTCTTCGTCTACTTCCGGATGTATGCGAACCCGTTCGATCCCACGAACCTGCTCCCGCTCGTGCTCTTCGCGGCCGTAGCGGCGGCGAGCATGGCGGCCGGTGCTGCGTTGTTCCATGTCTCGAACAGCGAAGTCGCCCAAGGAGACCGCCTCGTCAAGTCGGGTCGGTATCAGGACGCCCTCGCTCACTACGAACGGGCGATCCGGATCGTCCGACGGCCTTCGTATGCCTGGACCTCCCGCGGGGTTGCGATGAAGTACCTCGGTCGGCTCGACGAGGCACTCCGGTGCCACGAGAACGCGATCCGACTCGACGCGGAAAACGAAGTCGCGTGGTGCAACCTCGGCACCGTGTATTTCAAGAGGGGAGAGCTCGGCAAGGCCCTCGACTGCTACGACAAGGCGATCGGAATTCGGCCGCGGTACGCGATCGCCTGGAACAACAAGGGCGTCGTGTTCGCTCGCATGAACCGGTTCGCGGAGGCGGACAAGTGCCACGCCAAGGCGACGAAGCTCCGTCCGGAGTACGTGGCGGCGTGGCTCAATCGCAGCGAAGTGCTCGCCCGCCTCGGTTCGCGCGAGCAGGCGCAGAAGTGCCTCGAACGGGCGCGCTCGATTTCGAGGGGCGCGTCGGCGCCCGCCTAGGCACGGCCGATTGCAAGGACGTAGATCTCGGGGCTGCGTGCGGACGAAGCGCTTGGCTTGACCCCTTTGACGGCTTGGAAGTGCTCGCCGACGCGTCGAAGGAAGGCGGGGTATCCGTCTCCCTGGAACACTTTCACGAGGAACACGCCTCCGGGCCGCAGGGCTCGGATCGCGAAACCCAGCGCGGTGTCCGCGAGGTCGAGCCCTCGCGCGACATCGACCGCGCGGTTCCCGCTCAACCTCGGGGCCATATCGCTCAGCACGACGTCCGCGGGTTTCCGGAGGCGTTCGAAGAGTTCGCTGCGGATGCGCGGATCTGCGAAGTCGCCGCGCAGGAACTCGACGCCTTCGATCGGAGCCATCCGAGCGCTGTCCACGGCGAGTACGCGTCCCGCAGGCCCGACACGCTCCCGCGCAATCTGAGACCACCCCCCCGGTGCCGCGCCAAGATCAACGACGACATCGCCGTCTCGAAAGAGTCCGTAGCGGAGGTCGATCTGCGAGAGCTTGATCGCGGCCCGGCTGCGGTATTCCTGCCGCTTCGCGGCCCGGTAGAATCGGTCGTGCTTGTGCGCCTTGACCCAGGCCTTTCCCATGTGCGTCCGGTGACGAAGGGGATGAAGGCCATAACGATTTGGATGGGGGTACGACACCCTCATCGTTTCGCGGCGTCTCGCAACGCTTGAAATATGCGCGCCCGCTTCGTGGCCTCGTGGTGCGCACCTACGCCGAGGCCGGCGTGAGCCAGGACGAGAAGGCCGCGCATATCGCCGCCTTGGTCTCCGCGCTGACGTACAAGCGCAGCGGCGCCGGTCGACCGCTTACCAAGATCGGCCACTTCACAGGCCTCGTGGACTTCGGATCGTACGCGCTCTCCTTGTGCACGGACAGCGTCGGCACGAAGACCCTCGTCGCCAAGGACATGCGGCGCTGGGACACGATCGGAATCGACTGCGTCGCGATGAACGTGAACGACATGATCTGCATCGGCGCGGAGCCGCTCGCCTTCGTCGATTACGTCGCCATCGAGCAGTACGACCGAGAGGTCGCCCGCCAGATCGGCGTCGGATTGAACCGCGGTGCCGCGCTCGCCAATGTCTCGATCGTCGGCGGAGAGATCGCCGTCGTGCCGGAAATCGTGCGGGATCTGGATCTCGCGGGCACCTGCTTCGGCGTCGTACGGAAGTCCAAGATCATTGACGGTCGGGCGATTCGCGCCGGGGACGTCATCATCGGCCTGCCGAGCACGGGCCTTCATTCGAACGGGCTGACGCTGGCGCGAAGGCTCCTGCGGGATGCGGCGATCACCGTCTTCGATCGGGTCGGCGGCGGGGGACGTCCCTGGGGAGAAGAGCTTCTTGAACCGACCGCCATCTACGTGCGACCGATCTTGCGCGCAGTCCGGAAGGCCCGCATCCATGGTATGGGCCACCTCACCGGCGGGGGCCTTCGGAACCTCGTCCGGCTCAAAGGGAACGTCGCGTTCCGAATCACGGAACCGCTCCCCCCGCATCCCGTCTTCGGGACCCTCCAGTCGCTCGGAGGGGTCGAGGACCGTGAGATGTACGAGACCTTCAACATGGGGATGGGGTTCGCGGTCGTCGCGCCGGAAGACGAGGCGCACGACGTGATTCGCGCGTTGCGTCCCGACGTCAAGGCGAAGGTAGTCGGCGAGGTCGCTCGCGGCCGGGGCGTCGCGCACGAGCCGCTCGGCCTGCACTGGGATTCATATTAAGAAGGAAAGGTAGCGCTTAATGCGTAAATTCTCTCAAACTTAGAATGGGCGGTATTGAATGAACAAGTTGGCTAATTCGGCCTCCAATCGAATGAATCGAGATGTCCTTGACTGGCTACTAGAGGAAAATCAACCATCCGTCCGCTACCATACTTTGGTCGACCTCTTGGGTCGCAAAGAAAACGATTCACAGGTCAGAGAAGCGTACTCGAAGATCCCTCGAAAGGGCTGGGCCAAAGACATTCTAGATCTGCAAAAACCTGGAGGATACTGGGAACCAAACGAACCAACAAGTCCGACAGAGGAGAATGTTCTCCGGAGGCCAGCGAATTTTCTCAGATGGTTAAGTTTTCTCCTTCGGCCAGGTTATGTCACTACGAATTGGCGAGCTCTCGTCCTTTCAGACCTCGGGCTCACTTCAAAAGATCCAAGAATTGGAAAGATTGCCGATCTCTTCTTCAACTACAAGCTTGGACTAGGATCACCGATTAACATCTACAATGAGGAAGTATGCATCGTAGGGAACACTGCGCGTATGCTAACTCGCTTTGGTTACCTTGATGATTTCAGAGTACGGAAGCTGTACGACCGGCTGGTCGAAGATCAAAAGGAGGACGGGGGCTGGAACTGCTTCCCGAGTGACAGGGGAACTCTTGACAGCTGGGAAGCTCTCGCTGCGTACGCTGTGCTACCAAAGGCGAAAAGGACCAAACGCATCAACCACTCGATCGAACGAGGGGTCGAGTTTTATCTCCAAAGAAAGCTCTTCGATGATGGGGAAAAAAAGTACAGTCCCTGGTTCAGGTTTCACTACCCCGTTCATTATTACTACGACATCCTTGTTGGTTTGGATCTTGTCACTAAGCTGGGCTATGCAGACGATCGGCGACTCGGCCCCGCCCTTAGGATTCTCAACGACAAGCGACGGCGTGACGGAAGTTGGCGACTCGACAAAGTGCATCCCGATCTCGGAGCCGGAGCAGGCTACGATCCGAACCTGAAGAAAGTCAAGCCCTTTGCATTAGAAGAAGCCGGCAAGCCGAGTAAGTGGATCACGCTCACCGCCCTCCGCATTTTGAAAAGAGTGGAGGACGCAAGGTAGAACCCGTCGTCGAGCCTTTATCCCAACGCGGCATCACGCCTACCGGTGTGCCTGTGCCTGGGTTGCTCGACGGAATCCGCGTGCTCGATCTCTCGCGCGTCATGACCGGTCCCTATTGCACGATGATGCTCGCGGACCTCGGGGCCGACGTCATCAAGATCGAACGTCCCGGGGAAGGGGACGACACGCGGAGCTGGGGTCCGCCGTTCCTCGGCGGGGAAAGCGCGTACTTCCTGAGCGTGAATCGCAACAAGCGTAGCGTGACGGTCGACTTGACGCAGGAGGAGGGGCGGCAAATCATTCGAACGCTCGCGGCTCGGTCGGACGCGCTCGTCGAGAACTTCTCGCCGGGGACCGCCACCCGCCTGGGGATCGACTACGATTCACTCGCCCGCGAGAATCCGCGGCTCGTGTATTGCTCGATCTCGGGATACGGCCAGGAGGGACCGTACCGCGCATGGCCCGCGTACGACCTGATCCTCCAGGGAATGGGCGGTCTGCAAGCGGTCACGGGGGAGCCGGGCCGACCGCCCCTCCGGATCGGCGTGGCGGTGGCGGACCTTGCGGGGGGCATGTTCGCCGCCTTCGCGATTGTGGCGGCGCTCCTCCGCCGGGCAACGTTGGGAAGCGGCGAATTCATAGACCTCTCGCTACTCGACTCGCAGGTCGCATGGCTCACCTACTTGGCGGGCATCTACCTCGCGACGGGTCGCGAGCCGCTCCGGAGTGGATCGAAGCATCCGATGATCGTACCCTACCAGACTTTCGCGACCGCCGACGGGTATGTCAACGTCGCCGCGGGAAACGATCGGCTATTCCGAAGGCTGTGCGAGGCGATCAGCACCCCCGCCCTCGCGGACGATCCGAGGTTCTCGACGAACCGCGGTCGCGTCGAGAACCGCAAGGAACTCGAGCCGGGCCTTGAGGCGGTGTTCGCGACCGCGTCCACGGGGGACTGGCTGCGGCGACTGCGGGAGCATGGAGTTCCGTGCGGCCCGGTTCTCTCGATCCGGGACATCGTCGAGAATCCGCAGGTCGCGGCCCGAGGCCTCCTCGTGGAGATGGATCACCCCGCCGCGGGCCGGATCCGCCAGTTCGGGCCTCCGTACCGGATGCGGACATCCCGGGCGTCGCACGATCCCCCGCCGCTGCTCGGGCAACACACGGAGGAGGTCCTCCAATCCCTCGGCTACGACGCCGACCGGATCGGGGCGCTCCGAAGGGACCACGTCGTTTGAGGGATACCGTGGCGCTCGCGCTCCTCTTCGACCTCGACGGCACGCTGATGGACACGCTCGACACGATCGTCCAAGCGATGAACACGGCCTGCGATGACCTCGGCGTCTCCCCTCCGTTCCGCGCCCAGGAATTGCGGCCCACGATCGGGATGCCGGTCCAACGCCAGCTGCAGCTGCTCCGCGGGATCATCGGGCCGTTGGCGGACGAGTTCACGGACCGCTATTACGCGCACTTCACCCGCGCCGTCGAGCGCGGCGTCGGCCTCTATCCCGGCGTGAAGGAGACCTTCCCCTCCTTCGCCGGGCGACCGATCGCCTCGATGTCGACCCGAAGGGCCCACCAGGTCGACCGGATGCTTCGCATCACCGGGCTGCGCGGGTTCTTCCGATCGGTCGTCGGAGGCGACCAGGTGTCGCGACCGAAACCCTTCCCGGATTTGCCGCTGTTCGGAGCGAAGGCGCTCGGTGTGTCGCCCGAGGCCTGCGTCGTCCTCGGCGACAGCCCCGTCGACATCCAGGCGGGCCGCTCCGCGGGAATGAAGACGATCGCGGCCGTCTACGGTTACGGCGACTCGGCGGCGGTCGCGGACGCGGCACCGGACGCGACGATCCGTCACTTCTCCGAGCTCCCTTCGGTCATCCGGACCCTCGAACGTTGAAAGCGCGGAACCCTTATCCGCGCACCTCCGCTTCCGATGTCCGTGGCCCAACGGGCGAAGGCCAAGCGGCCTCCCAAGCCCCCGAAACGCGACTCCGAAGAGCCGACCGTCGCGCTCGGCAGGACCTACAGCGGCGTTCCGGTCCCCGTCGTCGTCGCCCCGCGGGAGCTGACCGTCGAGGAGTTCCGGGCTCGGATCGGATTCCCGGGACAGCCGCCGTTCACGCGGGGCGTCCGCGCGACGATGTACCGGGGACGCCTGTGGACGATGCGACAGTATGCGGGATTCGGCACCGCGAAGGAGACGAACCGCCGATTTCGGTACCTTCTGTCCCAGGGGAACGAAGGCCTGAGCGTCGCCTTCGACTTGCCGACGCAGATGGGCTACGACAGCGACGCGCCGATGGCGCGGGGCGAGGTCGGTCGGACCGGAGTCGCGATCTCGACGATCGCAGACATGCGCACGCTCCTAGACGGCCTCCCGCTCGGCCGCGTGAGCACGAGCATGACGATCAACGCGACCGCCGCGATCCTCCTCGCGTTATACATCGCCGTGGCGGAAGAACAGGGTGTGCCTTGGAAACAACTCCGAGGCACGGTCCAGAACGACATCCTGAAGGAGTACGTCGCTCGGTCGACGTACATCTACCCGCCGGACGCGTCCATGCGCCTCGCGATCGACGTGATCGAGTTCTGTGCCCGGGAGGTCCCGAAGTGGAACGCCATCAGCGTGAGCGGATACCACATCCGCGAGGCGGGCGCGACGGCGGCGCAGGAGATCGGCTTCACCCTTGCGAACGCGATCGCCTACCTCGAGGCGGCCGTCAAGCGGGGCCTCGAGATCGACGTGATTGCGCCGCAGATCTCCTTCTTCTTCAATGCCCACATGGACCTTTTGGAAGAGATCGCGAAATTCCGCGCGGCCCGGCGCCTGTGGTCTTCGATCATGGCCGAGCGGTTCCACGCGACGAAGCCGGAATCGCTCGCGTTGCGGTTCCACGCGCAGACGGCCGGTGTCGCGCTGACGGCGCAGCAACCGGAGAACAACGCCGTCCGCGTCGCAATCCAGGCGCTCGCCGCGGTCCTCGGCGGCGCGCAATCCCTGCACACGAACAGTATGGACGAGGCCCTCTCGCTGCCTTCTGAGAAGGCCGTTCGGCTTGCCCTCCGCACGCAACAGATCCTCGCCCACGAGAGCGGCGTCGCGAATACGATCGACCCGGCCGCCGGCGCTTTCGTCATTGAGTCCCTGACGGATCGGCTGGAGTCCGAGGCATCCGACCTGATTCGAGAGGTGCATCGGCGCGGAGGGATGCGGAAGGCGATCGAGTCGGGCTGGGTGCAGCGACAGATCGCGGACTCCGCGTACCGATTCCAGACGGAGCTCGAGAGGGGCGAGCGGACGGTCGTCGGCGTGAACGCGTACGTCGAGGGGGGCGGGAGCGTCCCGCTGTATCGCGCGGACCCGAAGCTGGAGGCCGAGCAGGTCCGACGACTCCGGGCCTTCCGGAAGGCCCGCAACGCCAAGGCGGTCGACCGGGCCCTCCGCGAACTCGAGCGGGCCGCGCGGTCCAAGTCCAATCTCATGCCCGCGATCCTGTCCGCGGTCCGGGGGAACGCGACGCTCGGCGAGATCAGCGACGTGCTCCGATCGTCGTTCGGCACATACCGGGAGCGGCAGGAGGTATGACCAACCGCGCGCACCACGTGGGCATTGCGGTGAAGCGATTGGAGGACGGCCTCGCTCTCTACCGGACGCTGGGCCTGGAGCCCGAGTCGGTCGAGGACGTCCCGACGGAAGGCGTGCGAGCCGCCTTTCTGCGGGCCGGCGGGGTTCGGGTCGAGCTGCTGGAATCGCTCCGGTCGGACGGGGTTATCGCCCGCTTCATCGAGCGCCGGGGGGAAGGAATCCACCACCTCGCCTTCGCGACGGACGACATCCGCGGCGCGATGGCACGACTCCAGGCGGCCGGCCTCGAGCTCGTGGACTCGGAACCTCGTCGCGGGGCCCATGACCGACTCGTGGCCTTCGTCCATCCCCGGTCCGCGCACGGCGTCCTCCTCGAACTGGTGCAGGATGCGGACTGATCCGGGCGGTCCGGCCCCTCAGCGGGATTAGGCTGACTCCCGCCGAGAAGGTTTATCCAATCCCGCACAGTCCGCGGTCGCCGTGACTCTTGAAGGCGCGGCCGTTTCGGCCGCCGCGACTGTTGTGAGCGCCGCATTCGCGGCTCTCGGCTTTCGTCAGTGGCTCGGGCGCCGCAGGCCATATCAGTTCGCCTGGTCCGTCGGACTCGGGCTGTACGCCGTTGCCGCGTTCACGCAGTTCCTCGGAGAGGAGTACGGCTGGTCCGTCCCGGTGTACAAGGTCTATTACCTGATCGCCGCCCTCCTCGTTGCGGTCCTGGGAATCGGGTCGACGCTGCTCGTGCACCGTCGGGCCGGAATCGGGTTCGCTCTTTACTCCGCGATTGTCTTCGTGGGGTTCGCCATCGCGGTTGCCGGGACCGCGGTGGATCAAGCCGCGTTCGCCCTGCCTTTCCCTGTCGCCGGGACCGCGATCCCCGACGGCAACGTTCGCTCGTTCTCGTATCTCTTCACGATTCCGGGGAGCGTCGCTCTGATCGGGGTCGCGATCTACTCGTACTGGCGGACGCGGCTCCGCTTCAATCTCTGGATCGGAATCGGCGCGCTCATCGTCGCGGCGGGAGGCTCCCTCGCCCGCCTGTCGTTCTCGTGGGCGTTGTACGTCGGGGAGCTGCTCGGGATCGCCGTGATGTTCTGGGGATTCCTCGCGAGTCAAGACGTTGTCAAGGCGCGCGCGCCCGCTAGGGCACAGATTGCCTCATGACCCGAGAACGTTGAAATACCGGCCCGCGGGTCCATCGGCGGTGAAAGTCGGCGAGTTTCACGACTCGAACCGGAAGATCGTCGGGCGGACCGTGCTCCACCATGACGTCCTCGAGTCGACGAATGAGACCGCGAAGGAACTCCTCGAGGCCGACATCGAGGAAGGCTTCGTCGTCTGGGCGGATCGGCAGGTCGCCGGTCGCGGCCGGCAGGGCCGGGCCTGGGCCTCTCCCGCGGGCGGCCTGTACCTGTCCATCATCCTCCGACCGAAGGAGGCGCACGCGTGGATCCTCGGGTTGCTCATCGGAATGCCCGTTGTGAAGGCCCTCCGGCACTTCGGAGTGTTCGCGGGCCTGAAGTACCCGAACGACGCAGTCTACCAGAGCCGCAAGATCGCGGGCCTCCTATGCGAGGGCGTGTATCGGCGAGACGTGTACCATGTCGTCGCCGGCATCGGGGTGAACACGAACGTCGACTTGGACAAACTCCCGCCCGACGTCCAGCCGCACGCGACGACGTTGAAGCGGGAGGTGAACCTGTTCGTCGCGAACGATGAGTTCCTCGACTACCTCCTGAATCAGGTCGACGACCTGTACTCGCGATACCGGAACACCCGAGTCGAATTTCTCCTGAAGGACTATCGGGGGCAGTGCACGACGATCGGGAAGCGGGTCGTGGCCACCACCTCGAAGGGGAAGATGATCGGACGCGCCTACGACATCGCCGCCAACGGCGCTCTCGTCATCATGGACGACGCAGGAGGCAAACACGAGTTCGTCGAAGGGTCCCTCGAGGTGCTCAAGTGAGCGCCTTCGAATGCCGGGAGCGCAGCGGACTGCCGCTCTCCCGGACTGGGCCGCTCCGGGAGACCGCGAAGGATTAAAGACGCGCCTCCGCGTTCGGCGCTTCATGGCGGTCGACGAGCGCGTCGAGGATCTGCGCCGACGGAAGGCCCTCTCGAAGGTGGGTGGCGGCAAAGAGCGGATCGGCGCGCAACGGGCGAAAGGTAAGCTCACGGCCCGGGAGCGGTTGGACCTCCTGTTGGACCCGGGATCGTTCGTCGAGACCGATCCGTTCGTCGAGCATCGCACGACGGAGTTTGGCATGGACAAGAAACGGATTCCGGGGGATGGCGTCGTCACCGGCCACGGCACGATCGACGGCCGGACGGTGTTCGTCTTCTCGCAGGACTTCACCGTCTTCGGCGGGAGCCTCGGCGAGATGCACGCGAACAAGATCGTGAAGGTCATGGACCTCGCAATGAAGGTCGGGGCGCCGGTCGTTGGGCTGAATGACAGCGGGGGCGCGCGGATCCAGGAGGGCGTCATCAGCCTCGGAGGCTACGCGGAGATCTTCTTTCGCAACGTCCTGGCGTCGGGGGTCGTACCGCAGATCAGCGCGATCTTGGGACCGTGCGCCGGCGGGGCGGTGTACAGCCCCGCGATGACGGACTTCATCGTCATGGCGAAGGGCACGTCGAACATGTTCATCACGGGCCCGGAGGTGATCAAGGCCGTCACCGGGGAGGAGGTCAGCTTCGAGGAACTCGGGGGCGCGATGACCCACGCCGAGAAGAGCGGGGTCGCCCACTTCGCCGAGGACGATGAGAAAGCCGCCCTCCGGGTGGTCCGCAAGCTCCTCAGCTACATCCCATCGAACAACGTGGACGACCCCCCGATGCTACAGACCGACGACGAAGCGAGCCGGATGGACCCAGAACTCGCCGCCGTGGTGCCTAGGGAGCCCGACAAGCCGTACGACATGCGCGACGTCATGACGCGAGTCGTCGACCGCGGATCGTGGTTCGAGGTGCACGAGCATTGGGCGCAGAACATCGTCGTGGGGTTCGCGCGGCTCGAAGGCCATCCGGTCGGCGTCGTCGGGAACCAGCCGAAGGTCCTCGCGGGCACGCTCGACATCAACTCGTCGATCAAGGCCGCGCGCTTCGTGCGGTTCTGCGATGCGTTCAACATCCCCTTGTTGACGTTCGTCGACGTCCCGGGGTTCCTCCCCGGCATCGAGCAGGAATACGGAGGGATCATCCGCAACGGGGCGAAGCTGCTCTTCGCGTACAGCGAGGCAACGGTCCCTAAAGTCACCGTCATCACGCGCAAGGCGTACGGCGGCGCGTACGACGTGATGTGCTCGAAGCATATCCGAGGCGATTTCAATTTTGCTTGGCCTTCGGCGGAGCTTGCGGTCATGGGGCCCGAGGGGGCGGTCCAGATCGTCTTCAAGAAGGAGATCGAGGAGGCCGAGGAGCCGAAGAAGCGGGAGGCGCAGCTCGTCCGCGAGTATCGGGACCGCTTCGCCAACCCGTATATCGCGGCCGGGATGGGCTACCTCGACGACGTGATCGAGCCGCCGGAGACGCGGCCGCGAGTGATTAGCGCCTTCACCGTCCTCCGGACGAAGCGCGAGACCCGTCCGCCGAAGAAGCACGGCAACATTCCGCTCTGACGCGGGGGAACATGTTCCGGCGGTTGCTGATCGCGAACCGCGGTGAGATCGCGATTCGGATCGCGCGGACCGCCCGCGCGATGGGCATCCGCTGCATCGGCGTGTACTCGGAGGCGGACCGGTCAGCCCTGCACCGCCGCTCGATGGACGAAAGCCGCGAGATTGGCGGCCCTCTGCCCGTCCAGAGCTACCTGGACATCGAGTCGATCCTGCGCGTCGCGAAGGCTACGGAAGCGGAGGCGGTCCATCCCGGGTACGGGTTCTTGTCCGAGGACCCGGCCTTTGCCGCACGCTGCGCCGAACAAGGGATCGTCTTCGTGGGTCCGCCGCCGAATGCGATGGCCCTCACCGGCGACAAGATTGCGGCGCGTCGGGCGATGGCGGAGGCCGGTGTGCCTGTCACGGAAGGCGTCGACCGGGTCCTGCGATCGGCCGAGGAGGCTCGTTCGGTCGCTTCAGAACTCGGATACCCGGTGCTCTTCAAGGCGACGGCGGGCGGCGGCGGCATCGGCATGGCTCGGGTGGATCGGCCGTCGGACCTCGCGGCGGCTTGGGACTCCGCCCGCTCGATCGCGCGCGCGAACTTCGGAAATCCGGATGTCTTTCTGGAAAAGTACCTCCAGAAAGCGCGGCACGTGGAAGTGCAGGTCTTGCTCGCGGCTCGCGGCGCCGGACTGGGCTTCGTCGAACGGGAATGCAGCGTGCAGCGACGGCACCAGAAACTCGTCGAGGAGACTCCGTCTCCGGCGGTCGCGCCGAGGCTGCGGGCGCGCCTCCTCGAGGTCGCGGTCCGCGGGCTGCAAGCGCTCGGGTACCGCAACGCGGGGACGGTCGAGTTCCTGCTCCACCAGGGCCGCTTCACGTTCAACGAGGTGAACGCGCGACTCCAGGTTGAGCACCCGATCACGGAGATGGTCACGGGCGTGGACCTCGTACGGCAGCAACTGCGTATCGCGGCGGGCGAGGGGCTTGAGATCTCCGCGAACGAGATCCGTCGCCGAGGACATGCGATCGAGTGCCGAGTGAACGCGGAGGATCCGCTCCGGAACTTCCTCCCGTCTCCGGGTCGGATCGTCGCGTACCGGGAGCCGTCCGGACCGGGTATCCGCGTGGACAGCGGTGTGGGGGTCGGTTCGACGGTGCCGCCCTACTACGATCCGCTGCTCGCGAAACTCGTCGCTCACGCCGGCACCCGGGAACTCGCAATCCGACGGATGCGCGGAAGCGTGGATGCGTTCGAGATCCATGGCGTCCACACGAACCTGTCGTTCCATCAGGCGCTCTTCCATGAGGGTCGCTTCGTGCGTGGCGATCTCTGGACGACGATGGTCGCGGACCTGCGGATCGCAGAACGGATGAAGGGTCGGGGACCCTGGGAGGAGCGGATTGCGGCGATCGCCGCGGCCCTCGCCGCGGACGGCCGCTTGGAAGCCGGTCCTACGTACCCGATCGAGCGCCTCCGGCGGTCCGGGTGGGTGCTCGCAGGGCGTCAACAAGGGCTCTCGGGAGGTGCGCATGCGATTCCGGCTCGTCGTCGATGGTGAGGCCCGGGACATCGATCTCTCACGTGATTCCAAGGGAATCACGGTCCGCGTAGATGGAGCGAGATATCGCGCCCAAACAAAGTCTACGAAGGAAGGAATCGCGATCCGGCTCGGGTCCGAAACAAGGCGGATCCGGTTCGAGGGTCGCGAGGCGATTGTCGATGAGCACCGGCACACGATCTCCATCGGGGAGGTGACGGAGGATCGACCCGAGAGGGCGCCCGCGACGACGATCCGGAGAGCCTCGATCGAGGTGCGGTCGTCGATGCCGGGCCGCGTGGTCCGGGTGCTGGTCGCTCCCGGCGCCCGCGTGAAGCGGGGGCAGACCCTCCTCGTCCTGGAGGCGATGAAGATGCAGAACGAGATTCCCGCGCCGCAGGACGGTGTGGTGCGGCGCCTCAACGCGACCGAAGGTGAGACGATCCCCGCGGACCGGGTCGTCGCCGTCCTCGAGCGTCGCTGACCCGGGGTACGTCGAGGATATGTCGCAGTCGGTCCTTCTTCGTGACGAGGTATCGCCGGTTCGTGGCCGTTGCAGGGACCTGCAACGGGATTCGTTTGGACACCCGCACGCCGTACGCCTCGAGTTGCTCGATCTTCGCCGGGTTGTTCGTCATCAACCGCACCGATTTCACGCCGAGCACGCGGAGCACGCAGGCGGCGCACTTGTACGAGCGGAGGTCCGCGGGGAATCCCAAGACGCGGTTCGCATCGACCGTGTCGAGCCCGTGGTCCTGAAGGTGGTACGCCGCGACTTTGTTCGCGATCCCGATCCCGCGGCCTTCCTGTGCGAGGTAGATCAGGGCTCCGTACGACGCCGCTCCGATTCGCTTCAAGGCGGCATCGAGCTGGGCGCCGCAGTCGCAGCGTTCGGATCCGAACACATCACCGGTGATGCATTCCGAGTGAAGGCGGACGAGCACGTCCTGTCGGCCCGCGATCCGCCCCTTAACCAGGGCGACGTGCTCCTCTCCCGTGAACGGACATTGGAACGCATGGATACGGAATGGCCCGTAACGCGTGGGGAGGCGCGCCGGCACGGTGAGCAGGATGTTATCACACAGCGCTTCGCGGTTCCCGGCCATGACGCCGTTCCGATGGACCGGCTCTATATAAGAATTCGGCCGCAAACTCGCCGCATCAGCGTTCGGACTCCAGGTGAGCGACGATCAGGGCGGGCGCCGCACCGATCGCCGTGGCGGTTTCCAGGACAATGCCGCGGTCCGTGAGGTCGAAGTGATAGCGGCCCAGCGGATACGCATCACGGTCATCGAGGCCCCGCGGACCGAGCCCGAACACGAGGAGGAGCGACGTCCCCCCGCGCAGTAGGTCCGCGAGCCGCTTGGCCGTCGCGGCCTTCTTTGGATCTGGGCGATTCGTCGTGATCACGGGATCTCCGAGCTGCGGCGGGAACCCCCGCCTTGGGAAATCGAACGCCGCAAAACGACCGGCGTCCGCGAGTTCCCGGAGGTACTTGCCCTCCTCCCCGATGCTCGTCGTCCCGGAGACCCACACGGCGATCTCCTGGGGCGTCCGCAAGCCGTTCTGATACGGGAACCCGAACGTCGCGAGATTGCAGTCGAACGCGAGCGCGACCGGCGCCGCGCGGGCGATCGCTCGACGATGCGCTTCCGCGAAGCGCACTGGGTCGTACGAGTTGTAGAGGCCGATGGTCATGCGTCCGCGGGCCATCGCGGTGCCGATGGACTACGGATTATTTGCAGGTGCGCCCGCGAGCAGACCCGGGTCCATCGCGGATTGCGCGCCTATCCAGACGCTGAATCTTGAACTACCCTGTCGCCCTTGTCCCGCCACCGTGCGGATGTTCTATTACACCGTCGATGGCGGTCGCGTGGCGGGCCTCCCCGGGCCGGCGTACATGGAGTGGGACTTCGCTCGGTTGCGGAAGATGGGGTACTCCGTCGTCGTGAGCCTCGAGTGCGATCGCCTCAACACGTTCGAGATCGAAGACGCGGGGTTCGAGCACAAGAAAATCTGCATCGAGGACTTCTCGGCACCTTCGTTCGACCAGATCGACGAGTTCGTCGCGTTCCTCGACTCGAAACTCGGGGAGGGCAAGAAGGTCCTCGTGCACTGCTATGCGGGCCGCGGTCGGACCGGGACGATGCTCGCGGCCTATCTCATCCACCAGGGCATGTCGTCGGATTCGGCGATCGGCGAGATCCGGGCGCGTGCGGGAGAGGCCTACGGCACGATTCGGGGCGTCATCGAACCCGAACAGGAGGAGACCCTGCATCAGTACGAAGGCCGCGTGCGAGGGACGTAGCGGCCGGCTCACTTCAGCTCGACGAGGTCCTCGCCTTCCCAGGTGTACTTCTTCTGCTTGCGCTTCTTGTGGACCCCTTTCTGCAGCAGATATCCGACGAGGAGGGGCAACCCGATCGTCGCATCGACGAGGCTCTGGGCCATCTTCGCGTCTTTGTGGAACTTGCCCCACGACTGGCTCTCCTCGAACGTGCACCCGCTGAGGCCGCCCCACTGCGGCACGTCCGTCGTGATTTGCGCGGCGTACATGTGCGGGTTCTCCGGGTAGCCCATGACTTCCTGGATCACCTCGACCTGGGAAATGTAGTTCTTCGGCGTGCCGCCGCCGACATAGAAGACGCCCGTCCTCGGGGACTTCAGCTTGACCTGGGCGATCTCGTAGTTGTCCTTGATCGAGTCGATCGCGATGGGATTGCGGCCCGCTTTCACGCGATCGTGATGGTGCTTCGCGAGGGCAATCCCGACGGACGAGTCGTTCAGAGCCGGCACGAAGTACGGGATCCCCTTCCGATAGCAGGTGCCGACCAGGCTGTTCGGATCCTTCTCGGCGATCTTCCCCATCATCGCGAGGAACTCGCGGCTGCTGTACGACCTCGGTTCGAGGGAGTCCGCGAGGGCCGCAATCTCCTCGTCGCACTCCCGGAACAGCGACTCGTCCGCAAGGGTATCGTACACGCGGTCCAGGAAGTGCTCCCGGAGCACGATGTCGTCCGCGTCGGGCGAGGACCGGTAGTGCCTATACCCGTGGGCCTCGTAGAAGTCGTGATACGCAATCGCTCCCGTCGTCACGACGACATCGACCAGCCCGAATTCGACCATGTCCCGCATGACCTTTCGCAGCCCGCCGGGAGTCAATGCGCCCGCACCGCCGAAGAAGACCGTGCACTTCGGATCCGTCATGGCGTTCTCGAGCACGGAGGCACAGAGGCCGAGCGTCCTCGCCTGGAACGAGATGTGCTTGTAACCGTCCACGAGGTCTGCGACCGTCTTCGTCGTCTCGAGGTCGAGATGCTCGATCGGGACCGAAGTGAGGTCGGCTTTCGTGGGCTTCTTGCTCGCCATGGCCGGCCCAATGTGCGTCTCGGGCTAAAGGCTTCGGTTCTACGCCTTCTTCTTGCCTTCGACGGCCTCCGCGATCGCGCGGGACTTCTCTTTCGGCCTCGAACAGACGGCGTACTCGTCTCCGTCGAAGAACACGTCGAGGTCGGGGTTTGCCCGCTGGATCTCCTGAATCCGCTGCATGATGTCCTTCAGGGTAATCGACTCGTCGTTCGGGTCGATGCGCACGATAATCCTCTTTGCGCTCTCCGTCCTCACGGCCTGCCCCTGCTCCGAAATCCGGTCGCGACCGTCAGACCCGTCCGACCGTATAAATACTATTCCGGCGCGAGTTTTCGTATAATTGGTCGACTCAGTCCAGGGCAACGTACCTCACCTGCTCGCGCCACATCTCCGGGTCGTACCGGCTGTACGCGTCCGACGCCGCGCGCACGGACCAGCCGCCCTGCCGGTCGAGGAAGCGAGGGTCGGCCTTCTCGGATTCGGCGTGGCTTCTGGCCGAAGCGCGAATCAGGTGCGCGTGGACGTACTTGCCGATTCCCGCGTAGGCCGCGTAGGCCTTGAAGCGGTGATTGAAGCGGTCCCGATACGGGCCGTCGTCCGCTTCGCCCTGTCGTCCGAACACCGGGTCGTCCGGCTTCGGCTGTCGGAGCGCCTTGAGTCCTCGCAGGCGGCGAGCCAAGCCGGTGTCCAACAGCTTCACGAGGTCGTGGCCGTGCTTCGATGGCTTCTTGTAATTCGCCGTCGGGTTTGGTCCCACGTTGAGCTGCGACCATCGCAGGCTCCACACGTCCTCGATTCGGCAGAGTCCCGTCCACTTGAACCTCGCCGCGAGCGCCCAGTCGGAATCCCCGTGGCTCTCGGCCCACTCGACGATTCGCAGGAACTCGGCTTTCGTCAGCGGCGGATGTTGGACCTTCTCCCGCAACACGACCTCGAAGGATATCGTGTCGAGCTTTCGTCCAATGTCCCGCACGCCGACTTCGTCCAGGTCCTGCTTGTCGAGAAGCCATCTCCAGAAAGACCGCAGCGCCGCGACGTATCCGTTCCGGGTGTTCGGTTTCCACCCGTCGTCCTCCGCGCTCAGAGCGGACAGACAGCCTTCGACGTCGCGGTACGCAATCTCCCGGAGGTCGGCCTTGCCGATTCTTCCGAGCACCCGGCGGACGCGCGGCTCGTAGGATATCGCCGTGTTCTTGGAGCGGTAGTTCGCCATCCACTTGACCCACTCCGGCACGTACGGTTCCCACCGCGTGTCCTGAAGGACGTTCGGCATCGATGAGGTAGTCGCCCGGGGCTGCATCTCCCCAGGATTTCGGTCGCTCGTTCCCAGGTTGGTCAGAGGCGTCTCGTCGAACGTGACGGTCAGAGAAGCGACCGCTCCGCCCGGAGACTGCCACACTGAGGTTTCGACCACCCTGGCACACGGCCGAGAGAGAGACGCGGAAGCTAAAGAACGTTGTGTACTAACAAAACACGGGAGGGAGGCCTTGGCAACGACGGTCCTCTTCGCAGGGGTCCTAGCGCGGAAAACGGAGTCACGCGATTCCTGGTCCCTCTCCGCGGTCTGCGACGGAGACCCGACGCCTCGACCTGCCAACAAACCAGTGTGTGCCAGGATGCTGACGTGAGAGGCGCCGAGTCGGTCATCATGAACGGTGGACGACCGCTTAGGGATTTCCATTCAACCTCCGGAGGGCCTCGCGGACGTGCTCATCGGTCAGTCGCCGCAGGGGCTCGAGTCGTTGCACGGAGCGGCCGTCGTTCTTGGTCCGCAGGACGCGGGCGGATTCCTCGGCGAGTAGCTCCGCTTCCGTCTCGAGGGCGCCGCTAAGGGCGATGACAGCAGACTCGGAGACTTGTCCCTCAGCGCGGGCACGGAGGAGCCTGCGGACCTCGTCGGGTCGGACAATCATCGTCGGCCCTCCCCCCGGAGTTCGCGGAGACGCCGCTCCTGGTAGGTCGTGAAGGAATAGAGGGACGCGATGACGAAGCCCTCGACCGTATCCGGCAGCCCGAGCTCCTGTCGGGGAAGCAGGTACTCGACTCGATTCAGGAGAAGGCCGTCCACACACACGCGGAAGCGGCGCTTTTCACCGTTCGAGCCGGTCGTCTCGATTTCGGTTTCGGTTTCGTTCACGGTTAGGTTCCTGCTCCCGTTCTTCGGTCCAGGCTCGCTTCCCGCCGCGGCGTCGCCGACCCTCTTCCTCCGGGCCGATGAGACGCTCTAAGTCCAGCAGGGGGGCCGTCTCGCGGTGCGGCGGAAGTTCCTCGCGGAACAGTTCCCGCCCGCGCCGCGGCTTCCGCGGGGCCTCGGTCATTCAGTCCCTCCTGGTGAGGGCGGCTCCGCGACCTGTCGGCGCGCGGCCATCACCGTCGGTGGACATCAGCCGACCCCCGTGCGTGTTCGGGGAACCGGCGCCCGGGTACGGCGACTCGCCCTCGTTCATCATCATCGAATCCCCTCCCGAGCCCGCGAGCCCTTGCTTTTCCGCTGGAGTCCATCGTCGAGCGCACGCAAGAGCCGCCCCGCCTCGATGTCCTCGAGCTCCCGTCGAACCGTCGCGAGGTTCCGCGACTTCGCAATCGTCTCGATTCGTCGCGAACCGTCCCGAAGACGAGCGAGCAAGTCCGAGAGCTGGTAGCCTTTTTCGCTGGGCGGGTCGTCCGGAGGCGGCGCCGGTTCGCCGGGACGTCGGAGGGAGATGTCGCGTAGAAGCTTCAAGGCCCGTTGGAGGTCTTCCCGCGCCTCATCACCAAGATTGCCGGATTCCAGGAGGTCGTGAAGAATGCGGCCCAACTCGTCGAGGCCAGACGGTGGCTCGTCTTGCGCGGGCGGTAGGCCCTTCGTGCCGTACATCAAGACGGCTCTGTTGTGGGCGATTCGGCTTTCGGGGCTCGAGTGAAGGCGTTCGAGTTCGTCGGCTGTCATTCACCCTCACCTCCCTGCTGGGGCGCGTTGACCGCAGCCTGAGCGACGTCGCCGTCCCGGGCCGCGGTTAGCAATCGCTCGACCAGGCGGGACCGGGACACGTCCGCTCGCAGTTCGTCGAGCCACGAGACCAGGTCCGGGTCCATGGATATCGTGACCTTCCGCCGAACCGCCTTCATCGCGTCTCCCCTCACCCTTCGGAAGGGTCTTAATCACGCGTCGCAATGCGTGAAGGTCCATGACGGATTGCAAGGACTGCGAAAGGTTTCGGGAGTATCTGACGCGACGGCCGAACCGAGAGGCAACCACGAGCGAAATCGAAGTTGGTCTCGAATGGAACCGCCACCGAATTGCCACCCACCGCCGGCACCTTGAGCGAGGCGGCGAACTCATCCTGGGTCGATTGTTGCGACGACGGAATCGGGCCTTGTTCATCGAGCGACGACGAGGGAGGAAACATTGGCATCATCTTCTTTCCCCGACAGAAGACCGCGAACTCGGCGCGCAGGGTCTTCGCGAAATTCTCGACGACTTGCTCTTCATGTTTCGGGCAGTGCCCCCTCGGGGTTCGTCGGGTCGGCAGAAGGCTGTCGCGGGGGACCTATCACGCCTTCTCCCCGCGAGCGGAATCCCGTTCGCGACTGAGGGCGAGGAGACATTCGGTGAGTACGTGAGGCGGCTGAATGGCCTTCGATTCGTGGCGGTCATGGACGAAAGCGGCCGAACTGAACGACGCGAACTAGTCCGGGTAATCTACACGGATGGCGGACACGTCGCATGAATGGAGTTTGAGGCTTCGACCAGTCCACGTGCGCGAGGGGACCGCGAAAGTGGACCAGGGAGCCGAACGGGCTCGCTACATGCCCGCTACAACCAGTCACTAGGGGTAGCTAGCAAATCTTAAGACCCCGTCGCTACCTGCCACGCTCGTGATAACGCACTGCGCGTTAGAAAACTTCAAAGGCTTCAGCAAGCTAGAACTCGACCTCAGCCGCGTGAACGTCTTCATCGGGGCTAATGGGTCCGGCAAGTCTTCCGTCGGTCAGTCTTTGTTGCTTCTGAAGCAGTCACCGGGGAGCGGAATGAATCTCGGCGGCCCTTATTTTAGAGCTACTGACATCCGGGACATACAGAGAATCGGTGCCGAGTCGAACTTGGTGCACATCAGCCTGAGAGCCTCGATTGAGACACGGGAACTCGGAGTTGCGAAGGATTTCATGGAAGATGTCGCGCGTTTCGAAGCAGAGTTCGCATTTGAGCGAGGACAGGTGCGCCGGTCACGAACGGAGGTTCGGGTGAAGGGGCTAACTTTGGCCGCTCAATGGGACAGGTACGAGGGTACTACGCAGAACAGCCTTGACATACAGAACGTTCAGGTCACTTATCAGGGGACCCCGGAGGTTGGGCTCCCGATGCAGGTAGTGTCGACCTCGACCATTGGGACAATTCCTCCGGAGAAGTACGCACGGGTCCAGAGTCAAATCCAAGCCCTGATGCAGGCCGGAAGGGTCATACTTTCTCGCATTTACTACGTCCCACCGATAAGGGGATTGGAAAATCCGAGTCTCCCCCTGCCAGGGGGGCCATCGGTGGACCTATTCGAACAGGGTCCGCAGCAGTATCCTGCCACGGTGCTTGCAACTCTTGCGTATCGAAGGAGGGAGTATCAGCCGCGAATCGCCGCGTGGACAGACCGCGTCCTCGGTCGCAAGGTATCTGCGGAAATAGTCCCTGGCCCCCAGGTCGAGGCAAGAGCCGCTGAAGGCGACAAAGAAATTAACATCTTAGCCGAAGGATTCGGGCTGAACCAGCTCACGTTCCTGTTCACTCAGATTCTGAGTGCGCCGGCATCCTCGACTGTCATCATTGAAGAGCCGGAGATTCACTTGCATCCGAAGGCACAATACGAACTCGGGTCCTTGCTGGTGGAACTCGCGCTGCACGAAGAAAAGCAGTTCATTTTCACCACCCACAGCGAACACTTCCTGTTTGGCGTCTTGTCAAAAGTCCACACGGAGAAGGGATTCACAAACAAGGACGTCACGGTCTACAGCTTCGAGCGAAAAAACTCCATCTCTTCGGCGAAGGCCTTGACTGTAAACGCCGACGGGAAAATCGCGGAAGGCCTACCCGGTTTCTTCGAACTGAGCCTGGAAGAATTGCGCGAAACGTTGGCGAAAGAGGTTTGACGATGGGAAACCTCAGGTTCCTTCTCGATGAGAACCTCCTCTATGAGGCCCACGCCGGCGTGAACGAGAAGGGAAGAGAAGACTACTCGGCGGGAAGGTTGGTCCTCGCGATTGCCGACAAGTGTCACAAAATCGCCCTTGACAATGAACTCCGGAAACGGTACCAATCCAAACTAAAGGAATTGGAGTCAGTAAGGGGGCAAGCAGCTGTTAACGTCTCGAAGGTTCTCAACTTGATAATGCGAAATAGTGGGAAGGTTTACGTGCCATTGTCCAGGACCACCCATCTTTCAGGCGACGTTCCCGACGACGACCGCCCGCTCGTTGAGCTCGCGATAGACGCGAGAGCGCTCTTTATAACCACGGACGATAGGCTCATATCGCGTCTTGGAAAGCTATCCATCCTGACGAAGCATCGACTCGAGGTCTTGCGACCGGAGGATGCCGTTGGCAGGGCTTCGGCCGACTGATGTTGCACAATCCTGCGCTCGTCGGCAGGGTATCTCACCCTGGTCACCCTGCGCCGGGGCCACGAAACGACTGGACTCCCTGCTTGATGGCGGCGACGAGTGCTTCAACATTTGCGAATCCGTACCACCCATCGACCGCCTTAACTCCGCCAACCTGACCCCAATCTTCCCAAAGGCGCTCGTCGTCGTAGCTCCATCCCGCGTCGAGCCCAAGGTCCGCGACCACTACGAAATACCGTGCGAAAGGGACCCTACGCTTCACCAACAGGCCTTGCATGATTTTCGAGAAGACCATGTTGCTATCCGCCCACGCAGTCACTTCGACGAACGTGCGGTCACCTATCTGTAAGTCGGGTTGCAAGTAACCTCCCCCGCCCGCTTCTCTTGGAACGGTTATGAGAGGGGGAGGGTGCGTGATTTCTTCGTCCGGCAGAGCAACCCGGAGAATGCTCTCCAGCAACCTCTCGTAAACTCTACCGTTCCGGACGTAGTGCTCGCCGCTTACAACCGAGGCGTAGCACGGGGGAATTGCCGCCTTGACCAAATCGAAATGCTGGCGCCCGTCCATGCCGCCTCGGAGGCCTCAGAACAACTTGCCTTCGGCGAACCTCGTGATTTCTTCGGTCTTCTCCCGCCCTGCAACTGCTAGATGCTCGAACGGTTGGTTCTGTCTCTGTCGTACCATGCTTTCGGAGATGACCAGGTATTCCCACTTCTGCGGTTGCCCTAACGAGTCAGGCACCTTGACTAGCGAGGCGGCTTCGCACCACGATTTCGATGCCAAGGCTTTGACGCGAACGTTGGGCAGCTCCAGGTCCTTGTCGGCCTTTGTCTCCACAAGGTACATTGTATCGTCCGTCCGAACGACAAAGTCGGGCTCGTAGTCCCGAAGCACCCCGGTCTCGCTCCTGTACGGAACTGTGAACTCGTGGCGTCGGTCGAGCTTGACAAAGGCCTTGACTTCGATAGATGTATTGAGAACCCGCTGGATGAACTCTCGTTCGAAGCCGCCACCCCTTGCCGCGAAAGCCATCCGGGGGTAAATCGCCTTTCGAGTTTCGACAGAGTTTGATTCGCGCATCACCAGCACTCGTGAATCGGAAACGCGCTTCCACGTTGCCTCCGGGCCTGCGTAGAAATCTACCCTGCTCATCGCGTCCCCGATTGTCTGACGGAGGGTCTTGACGACGAAGTCGAAGAGATGAGAAAAGGCAAGCATCCGATAGTTTTCCGGCGGGTCCCAATCCACCTGCTGTCCGAAGAGACGTCCCGTTACGTAGTTGTCAGCGAGGCCCATTATCTCCGCTTTTTTCCCCGAGAGGGTCGGGTTCTTTTCGTCCGTGGAGAGTTCCGTTGCGACCGCGTGCAGGAAATATCCGTAGTCGAAGATGCCAGTGTCGAGCTTCCATTGGCCCAGGACCTCGTCGGTTGCTGCGAAACGCTCGGAGATTGTGATGCTACCCACCCGTTTTTTCATCTCCTCAAAGCCGATGTGGAAAGACGGGAGCTTGTCTGTATCAATCGACGACAGGTTAGGAACAACGCCGGGGTTGTACATTTGCACGGGCCATTCGAGGTCGAATGCCGGAATTCTCTCGGGGAAGGCTGGGACTGTTATCAGGTCTCCGACAGCCGAAACATCGAGCCCCTTTCCGCCGCCGATGGCGTACCCCTCCAACCGAAGGTGGTCGTAGAACTCCTTGAATCGGGGATGCTCGACTACGAACAGAATGTCGAGCGAGTTGCCGGGCTTGCGGGCAGAGTAAATGTCGGAAATGGCCTGAGATTTCGAAGCTTCATATTCTGGTTCAGTGAACATTAGCCGCAGTCCGCGGCCAACAATCTGCTCCAGCAGGATGTCCGACTTCGCCTGGCGGAGCACAACCACGACGCAGATACTCTTGACGTCGAATCCTTCGCGTAGCATGAGAACGGAGTTCAGAATGTCCTTCGGATTCTCGCTCCATGGTCTATCGATTCCAAATACGTCGCGGCGGATTCTCTCCCAGTCCTCGTCGGACACGTCCTCCTTTCTCTTCGAATGGATTGTGAGGACTCGCTCCCTGCAGGACACACCCGCAAACTCGGGGGGATTCTGGAGCCACCGCTCCACGAGGTCCGCGACCTCGTTCTCTTCCGAGAGGATAAAGAGGACCGGTTTCTTCCCTATCTGCTTGTTCGCGAACTCCTCGCGGAGCTGCTCCAACTTCCTGAGTCCTATCTGCAGCAGGAGCTTTTGGTCACTGGAAAGCTCAGTGACCTTGCCGCGGCGGCCCGATTCGGCGGGCTCCCGCTCCGCGGTGAACTTCCCCCCCATCCCTGCAATCTCCTGATGCTCCTCAATGAACATCTGCTTGACGAGCCGGTCCTTCATTGCGTGAAGGAGGTCGTAGTCGTAAACGACGTGCGGGAAGTACTGTTTCATCTCCCCGGAGCCGTAGAACGGCGTGGCGGAGAAATCGACTTCCATGAACAAGCCGCTAGCGTCGCCGTGTCGTTCGTGAAGGCGGGTCTTGAGGGACTCGACTGCCTGCCCCCAGATGACGATGTCTTCGATGGCCTCTCCGCCCCCCTTCAGCTTCCTGATTCGATGTATGTGATGAGCCTCGTCGTTGAACACCACGAGGCCGGGAAAATCCGTGAGATAGCTCAGGAACGTCTCAACTCGCTCACTATCTCCTGACAGTTCGCCCGTCATTGAGTCCCATAAGTTGGGCTCTCTCGTACTGGGAGCGAGTTGATGCCAGTTCGTGACTAGGACGAACGGACCTGAGGGGGGAGGGGCATTTGGGCGGACGTCATCCTTTGTGAGCACCTCAAAGTGGAACGCATTTCGCCACGCGGGCGGAACGAAAAGGCCGCGCCTATAGTCCGATGTTAGCGGGTCCCTGTTCTCCGAAGAGGGGTCGAGCTTTCCGAGGAATGAGTCTAGCAGACGGTCCAGCACAACCAAGCCAGGGGTCACAACGAGGAATTGCTGGGAGAAGAGTTTGCTTGAGGGGTCCTGCCTCTTATTGAAGTACTGCCATACAAGCAGGGCCGCCAGCACCCAGGTTTTTCCCGTGCCCGTCGCCATCTTGACCGCGTACTTCGGGTAGTCTACCGATGCCAACTCGCGCTGGATGCGGTCGAATCTCTCCACGAGCTCCGGAATCTCCTGATTGTAGAGCTGGAGAG
Organism: Thermoplasmata archaeon; assembly: GCA_035636315.1. Taxonomy (GTDB): domain Archaea; phylum Thermoplasmatota; class Thermoplasmata; order RBG-16-68-12; family RBG-16-68-12; genus RBG-16-68-12. The sequence goes on along the minus strand of DASPZJ010000074.1, from coordinate 18,944 downwards.
GGTTTGTCGCTCGCTCGACTTCGTGACAGTAAATCACTGTCTCGATGGCCCGACGCTGGCAATCGTAGAATCGTTCCTTCGCATCCGGGTCTCGATTGAACCAGTACTTGAGGAGCGTCGCGGTCGTCGGCGTAACGCCATCCCAACCATTGTCGGCCCAAGTCCTTACCTTTGATTCCAGGTGCTTGGCGAGCGACATCATCGTTAAGGGGGTCGCCGGTCCCCCTCGTCGCCGCGGCATCAGTTCTCACCCGGAAGATTTACCGCGGTCTCCGCGGACGCGTCGTTCCCGAATACGTCAACAACCCGGACCATCACACGATACTCTTTCCCATTCGTCAACGCAGTCGAAGCGGTCTTCGGGACAGTCTTCCGATTCGCTCCGTTCCCCCTGAATGCCTGCCATCGTGAGCGGAAGGTCGCGCCATCGTAATCCCAATCGACGGCCCAATAGTCGATGAGTATTGCATAGTTGTCCTTCGCCACAGCGCGGACCTGTTCCACTTGTTCGGGGTCATCAAGCGGGATTTCCGAAAGGACGTATCGTTGAAGACCGAGCGAGACTTCGGATTCATTGCCACCGACACGCCGCACTTTGGGAGAAGCGAGGCGCATGTACGGCTTCTCATGGAAGGTGATTTGGCCGTGGACATCCTCCACGCTCTTTGCTTTCTTGAGATAGTCGTAGATGCTCGGTGGGATTATGCGTGGTTCGATGACAATTGTCACCTCGTCGTCCATACGGTACACGAACTCGCGTCTCGACGCATCGGAAGCATGGCGCACGATGATTCGCTTCTTGCCCAAAGATTCCAATGCGGCGTCGAAGTTGTAATCATAATCCCAGCCAAGAATTACGAGTTTGCGATAACCAGTTCCATCCAAAGTGGCGGCCAGTCGCGTCATCTCAATTGCTTTCTTCGCTGTAACGGGCCGGTCGGGATATCCTGCAAACACGAGTGTTCTTTCGTCTCCCCCTTCCGGTGAGCGAATTCCAAGGTCCTGATAACTCGGATGTGGAGTCGCGCCGAAGAGCTTCAGGATAATCCGTTGCATTTCTGAGATACGTGCGCCCAAAGCGTAAATCAGTTCGCGCTGGTAGTTGCCGATGTTTTCGACAACGAAAGGGTGCGCGTCCTGTTGTACGAGCCTTGTTCGAGCGACTTGAATCGCAACTTTGGAGAAGTCCGACATAATCCACCGGCGCCTGAGTCTGTCGGCCACGGCCCCGGTTGTACCTGAGCCCGCGAAAAAATCCCCGACGAGCTGCCCCTCATTCGAGGAGGCGAGCAGTATTCGTTCGAGCAACCCTTCTGGTTTCTGCGTCTCGAAACCAAGACCTTCATCGGACCAGGATACGACGGGCAATATGTCGTCCCAGATGCTCTGGAGAGGCCCACCTTCCATCTCGTCCAGATACCTCTTGGAGCGCGGGAACCCATTGGGTGTGAAGTAGATGCGACCAGAAGCAACGTATTCATCGAGCTTCTCCTGTGAAAAGCGCCAGTGCGAGCCAGGAGGTGGGCTCCGCAATTCGCCCCTGAAGTAACGAGCGGGGCCCGGTCCTGCAGCAGCAACGTCGCCAGATGCCCATCGCCTACCATCCGGGTCCTTGTATCGGTAATACCGCTCGACATACCAATCCTCATACTTTGCCACAGGGTCGTTCCAAATCCAAGAGTCTGACCCTGAGTAGAACAGGATTCGGTCATCTATGTTCCCGTACCGTCTAGGGTCGTTGTGCGCACTCGTGCGCTTCCAAACGATTTCGTTGAGGAACGCAGTTCTCCCGAAAACCTCGTCGCACAGGACCTTGACGTAGCTTGAGATACCAGGACCGATGTGAACGTAAATACTGCCGTGGTCACTAAGAAGACGACGCATTAATCGGAGGCGTGGGAAAAGCATGTCGAGGTACGAGTCGATGCCTCCAGCCCAAGTGTCACTATATGCGAGCCTCTCGATGACCGAGGGCTCCTTCGTCACTTCAGACCCTTCGATGGTCATTCTGTGCGAGTAGTCCGACTTCGAATCGAAAGGCGGGTCGATGTAAATCAAGTCCATCTTGCCTTCGTACCCCTGCGAGAGGAGAGCCTGCATCGCTAGCAGACAATCGCCCCAAATCAAACGGTTCATCGAACTGATATCGACTTCGCCGCCGGAAGCGCGCGGCAGTTTTTGCTGCGCCTGTGCGGGGTTAGGGTAAACAACTTCTGCAGTTTGGAATTCGAGGTCCCTAGGACCCACTTCACGCCTTGATTTCGACTCCCACGCCAAACGCGCGGTGTTCTTCCTCGGGCCTATCGGAGGCAACTTGACAGGCAGGTATCCCTCTCCTGCGGAGCACCGGCAGATTGGGCACCCTGGTATAGAGCCTTTCGCGGCGCTTTTTCCCGGCGGCCCTTTGCCCGTGAGCGCGGGGGAGGCTTGGCTACGGGCGGTTCCCCAGGCGAATCCAGGCGTGAGTCAAGAGAGCGGCCGCATTAGCCGCTGGTGAACGAGTTTGCGTACTGCCTCGACCTTCGGCATCAAGGCCTCGATTGCTCTCTGTCGGGCAGCGACCCTCTCGTCCTTCAGCAGCGCATCCTTCACGGTCTTGACAAGCTCCGAAGCGAGTTTCTTTGAGTCCAGGTAGCCAGCCTGGCCAAGCCGGTTCGCCGTGTTGTCGATGCGGCTTTGTGACGGGATGGTAATTGTGGGGTCGAAGAGGAACGGATAGTCGGATTTCAAATCGGTCGCTATTTCGGCTCCAGGGTTGCCCGTTCGCACCATGTCGGCTAGTCTCTTGGTCGCCGCGACGAGGACTTGTTCCGCTGCGGCATAGGCGTCGTTCCAAACCTCATGGTATCTTTCGAGTTCCTGGATGATGTCCTTGACCGCGTTGCTCACCTCCGGTGCGACGAACTCTTTGAGGCTCGTGCCGTTGATTTCTCGCCACTGGTGCAAAAATGCAACTTGGCATCTCTTCAAGTCGTCAGTGACCCGCAGCAAGTCGTCGTACAGCGGAGTGTAGATTCTTTGAAACCTGAAGTCTGCATCCCTACTTTGCTGGGTGATATGGGAGTACAGCCACATGCCGATGGTCGCGCTGAACGAGGCCGTGAAGAGGGCCAGTGGGACGGCGAGCACGAAGGAAAGGTTCAACTGGGGGTTCGCTTGCTGCAGCACCCCGACGGCAAAAGCAGCGACGCCGGCAATGGCGCACAGAGACCTACTGAAGTTCCATGGATTCCTCCACCACTTTAGATTCACGGTCCCGCCACGGCGACCCGGGCTACAAGAAGGTTTTCAGGGAACGCCGGGATAGACCGCGTGCCGCGGCCCCTTGGGCCTCGTTAGGAACAATATCAGGCAGCGAGGCCGCCCTTCGCTTCCGGCCCTTCCGGCCCCTCATCGTCCGGGGCCGCCCGGACGACGCGAATGAGTGGGCTTTCCGGGCCACGGGGGCGAATCACGCGGGTCCGGGCGGGCAGCGACCTGCATGCTGCCGTCCCTCCCGGCCGATTGCGACTTGGCCCGGCGGGATTTCCCCCTTGCATTTGACGCAACAAGGGCGAGGCCTCGGCGGCGGCAGACGCGAGCCGCGTACGGGCTCCGGCCCGAGGAAACGACCGAGTCCCGGCATCGTCACCGCAACGAAGCCTGGCTTGCCGGGGCGTCGACGGGCCGCGTAGGCGGCGAGGGCGAGGGCGTCCACGAGGTCGTCGTGCTTGCCGTGCAGCCGCAGGTTGCCCGCCTCGGAAATGGAGTACTCGAACGCCGACAGCTGGAGGAGGAGCCGCCGGTGGTCCGGGAGGTCGAGCTGGCGATTCTCGAGGGCGAGCTTCAGGTTCGACATCAGGTCCGCCTTCGAGCCGAGGGTGAATGCGAAGCCCTCGACCGGCACCCGCGCCTCCTTCAACGAGTCGATTTGCGCAAGGCCCGCGCCCGTGTCGGCAAGGACGCGCCGCACGCGGAAGGATTCGGCGACGACTTTCACGTAGCCGACGACCTGGGTGTACGGCGTCTCGAAGAACTCCTTCAGGTGGACGAGCCGCAGGTGCGACGGTTCGACGGAGTCGTCGCGCTCGACGACGGCGACGACACTCGAATCGACCTTCCTTCCCCAATCCACTCCGGCGAAGCACGAGACCGGCCCGTCGCGTGCGGAGTCGCGCAGCTCGTAGTCCCGGATGGCCGCCTTGATGGACTCGTGCGAGAAGTACGCGTCCGCCGACGCGACGAACTCGCCGAGGTACTCCGTCCGGTAGGACAGCGGGTCCGTGTCGAGTCGCCGGGCCTCCAGGAATCCTGGCGGGATGAAGGGCGACCTGGAGGACGGAATCTCGAGGACCTTGAACGCGGGGTTCTCGCGGGCGCAGCGGTAAAAGTACGACCCGACGCCCCACGGCGTCGAGACGACGACCAGGGCGCCGCCTGTGACGGCGAGGGACGGCAGGAGGGCGTCCTGAATCGCGCGGTCCGGCACGAAGGCGGCCTCGTCGACGATGGCGAGGGACGGGCTGTATCCCCGGAGGGAGGAGCCGTCGACGCCGCTCGGCAGGGAGAGGACCTCGCTGCCATTCGACAGACGGAGCCGCTCCAGGCTGACGTCCACGAGGGACCTCTTGAGGGCCGCGTTCCCGGCGATGAGGTTCTTGATGCGCGTGAGGACGTACGTCGCCTGGCGCATCGTCAGGCTCGTGATGAGGACCGTTGTGTACGGCCGCGTGAAGGCGAAGTAGACGACGGCCGGGGCGATGACGTACTGCGTCGCGCCAATCTGTCGGCCCTTGACGATGGCGACGAGTGGCTCGCCGAGGATGGCCCGGATACAATCCCTCTGGTACGTCGGATGGTCGATTCCGAGGACGCGTTCGTTGAAGGCCTGGTACGAGCGGATGACTTCGGGGAGGGCCTCCGGAGGGACGTGGGCCTCCGGGCGCTCATGCGGCGGCACCGTGCCCAGGATGACTCGTATGGCTTCCGCGAGGTCCCCTGGGGCGGCCTGGGGCCTCGCGGGGGAAGGGCCGCGGGCCTCCGAGGCAGGGCGCTTCACGTCCATCCGGGAGAGACGCTGACGGACGTTCTCGATGCTCGTCGAGAATCGGTCCGCGAGGTACGCGGTCGACTTGCCCTCGAGGTAGAGGTCGCGCAAGAGGGCGTCGTCCGCCGAGGACCAGAGGCGGGGCCGGCCCGCGAGGCCTTTTGAGCCGGTCAGGAGATGGGCCTCCCATGGCAGGAGAACTCGAAGCGGCGGGCGTCGTCGCCGCCCTCATCGTTGCTGGCGTCGCATTGTGGACCGCGTGGTCCGCTCGGAGGCAGCCACGCGACATCCAGGATGCGGTCAAAGCGCTCAGCTCGATTGCCCAGACCCAGCAGGCCCAGCTCGAGACCTTGGCCCGGAGCGTCGCGTTGAACGCCTCCCAGCAGGACCGGGCCCAAGCCCTGAGGCAACAGGAGGTCCTCATCCGGCAGCAGCGACAGAACTGGAACGTCTGGTTCGGGATTGCCAAGGCCCTCGGGTGGGCCTACGACCGGGGCCTCCTCGGCGGGGACGAGGCGGACGACGAAGAGGACGACGAGAACTAGCGCCCGAAACGTCCCGACCGGACCGGCGAGACGTGAAGCTTCCGTCGCGAATTCTGGATGGTCGGACCTCGACGGTTGAGGGATAATGTCACTTATGTCACGGCCGAGGCCGTCACGGACAACGGAGCGGCTCAGGAGTCCTGGCGACCAGAATGAGCCTAGCTCAGTTTGAGGCTCCCATCCTTCACGCCGTTCAGAGCGCTCTGTGCGATGCCCACAGCTTCCGCCCCGTAGGACCGGAATGTGATGGCATCGCCCTCGTTGACGAGGCGGGTCGGTGACTTTCCTGCGAATCCGTACTCGGAGATGCTTTGAAGGGGCGCGACGACATCGGAGAGCCAGCCTACGCGGGCGATGTGCCGCTTCCCCTTGCTTACGACGTCTGCGTCTGTCCCACTCAGCGACTGCCACACGCGTTCCAGTCCAATGCCAATTTCGTGCGACCTTGGGAATTCCCAGCCCGCCAGGACGAGCAGGCTCTTGGCGGAGAACTCGACGGCCTTGGACGAATGGGCCACGGATTCCGCGTGGTCGTCTCTCTCCTCTCTTCGGGCCAGTTCGAGATGCCGTTCCGCGTCTTGGAGCCACTCCGCGGCTCTCTCGATGCTCTGCGAGACCTTCCTGAAATCCTTGAGTTCGGGCTTTCGGCCGCTCATGAGGATGTATCTTCACTCGGCATAAAGAGGGTCCAGTGTCCGTCGTTGGGACCATGACCCACGTCAGTCCGTGTAACCTGTGAAGAGGTCGAAATGCGCGTGGCGAGAGCTGGCCGGAGGTCGGACAGGGACTGACGGTCCAAGCACGGTACCTTCGGTACTGACTAACTGATAAGTCAGTCAGTCTCCCGCCTCCTTCTCCGGACTGCCTTCGGGTCGGGCGCGGAGGATTGCCCGCTCCTCCTCGTCGAGTGGACTGCCTTCGGGTCCGGAGGTTACACGGACTGGGGAGTTAGTCACCCTCGCGCCCTCCATGGAAACGAGGTGACTAGCTGCTGCGGCCGGACCGCCGTGGCAGAGCTCGCACGCCGCAGTGGCGAGGTACTGGACTCGGACCTTCCGGATGAGCGCGGGGTCTCGGCGCCCGTGTCGGTCAGCAACCCTGGAAATCGCGCAGTGGAGCCACGTCCGGACGGTGAGGTACCGCCCGGTCCTCGGGCCGAGGCTGAACGTCGAAAGGTCGAGGCCATCCGCGCCACGGGGTTTGTTCGGGACGAGGTGCTGGTCCGCGGCCCGGTTCCACTGTCGGTCCGTCACGATTCCAGCCTTGTTGAAGAAGAGGTCCTGGTCCAGGTCACGGTACGCGACGGCGACGTTCGTGTGCAGGAGAGCGACGACATGGGCGCGGAACTCGAGCCAGAACGCGTCGCCCTTGTACGTGCGGTCCCATTTCTTCCGTTTCAGGGTGCCGAGGATGCCCTCCTCGCGGAGGACCTCGCGCAGGACATCCTTGAGCGTCTCTTTGTCCGTGACGACGAGTCCTTCGAGGGTCCGCTGCGTCTCATCGGTCACCTCGGGACCTCCTCAGACCGTGAGAGCGCTTCCCGTGGCGTTCAAAGGAAAGAAAGGGAAAAAGGTTCAGGGAACGACTGGACCGAAATACTATTCCGGCGCGGCGCCGCGCGGAGATTCTCGCTCGCATACACGTGCTAGATTGATGGATGATACTGGCGACCTTACGATTATATACCCTCTCGGGAGGTAGTGACGCGAACCGGTTCAGCGGAGTCGGTCGTGCGAACGATGCTATGGGAGGCACGGGCCTGATGGCGATGAAGCCCACGGACGGCACCGTGGCCCAGGTCTGTCGGGTCTGCGGCGGGGAAGTGAACCCGCACGGGGAGTGCGTCGTCTGCGGCACGAAGCAGTCGTCGTCGGGCGCGAAGGCGGAGGACAAAGGCCTCGGCACGTGGCTCAAAGGCGCCTCCGACAGCGGCTTGAACACATGGATGGGCGCCGAGGGGACCGGCGGCGACTCCCGGGACGATGCGCTCCGCAAGTGGCTCGCGGGCGAGGATGACGCCTTCCAGGAATGGATCGGCGTGCCGACGGTCACTGGGGGCGCGAAGGCCGGGCGAACGGCGGACCAACTCTCGGACGACAAGCTCCGGGACCTCCGGGCGAAAGGCCTCGAGGTCGACGGCCTGCGCGCCGAACTCGAGTCGATGCGCGCGACGTTGAACCGGGAGCTGGCGAACTTCCGCACCGGCCGGTTCGATCCGATCCGATACATCGAGGAGACGGCGGGCCTCTCGAAGCAGCTCCAGACGGCGATCGCGAAGCGCAAGGAGCTGGAACAGGAGATCGAGCACATCAAGAAAGGGTCCATTGCGGTCATCAAATACGTCAAGTCCCAGCAGCTCAAGGCGGGCGCTTCACCCGAGGCGAGGAAGCGCCTCGACCAGGAGACGAAGGCCCGGCAGTCGCTCGAAGGGCAGGTCGCGGACATGCAGGCGGTGAACGACCAGCTCCGGAAGCAGATCGACGCCGGCCTCGCGAAGATGAAGCCGGATCATCGGGAACTGAAGAAGCGCGAGATCTCGCTGGGGGAGCGGGAGGCCGCGCTCCAGGCGAGGGAGGCGCGCCAAGCTTCCGTCGGAGCGGGCGAGGCGGGCGCTCCAAGCGAGGAGTTGAAGCGCCGGCTCGAGGAGGAACTGCGGGAGAAGGAGCAGGAATACCTGGAGAGCGAGGAGGCTTTCAAGAAGCGGATCATCGGCCTCGAAGAGCAGGTCAGCAAGTACAAGATCGAGGACAAGGTCCGCGTGGACTCGCAAGCGCTCGCGGGAAAGTCGAAGACGGAGGTGCAGGGCGTCCTCCAGAAGAAGGAGCAGGACGTCCAGCAGAAGGAGCGCATGGTCCTCCTCCGGGAACAGGAGCTGCAACGGCTCCAGGAGGAACTCCAGGTCAAGGAGGACGACATCAAGAAGGTGAAAGAGCCGCTCGCGTACAAGGAGGAGGAGCTCCTCCGTCGCGAAGAGGACCTGCTGTATCGCGAGAAGGTGATGCAGGCGGAGCGCCGCAAGATCGAGGACGCGAAGGCGCAAGGCGGCTCGACGGCCGAGCTCGACCTGAAGGCCCGCCTCGAGGAACTCAAGTCGGAGATCACGCAGAAGGAGGAAGAGGTCCGGTCGAAGGAGAAGTACCTCCAGCAGAAGATGGAGGATCTCCGGGCCCGGGAGCAGGGCTTAATCTCGGAGGACATCGAGGCCCGGGAGCAGGACCTCCAGATCGAGGTGAAGCAGCAGAAGGTGAAGACGGGCGTCCCGCGGCTCGACGACCTGTTGTTCGGCGGCATCCCGTTCGGCACGAACGCGTCCGTCTACGGCCCGGCGTACGTCGGGAAGGAGGTCGTGGTCGGCATCTTCATGGCGGAGGGCCTAAAGAAAGGGGTGCCGATCGTCTGGGTCCTGACCGACAAGGGTCCCGCCGACATCCGCGAGGAGATGTCGTTCGTCCTGCCCGGCTACGAGGAATATGAGAAGCTCGGTCTCGTCCGATACATCGACGCGTACTCGAAGTCGATGGGCGCGGAGGCGTCAGATCCGAACACGACGTACATCGACGAGCCGACGGACCACCAGGCGATCCTGAAAGCGGTCGATGCGAAAGCGGCGGACTTGAAGAAGAAGTATCCGACGTACCGGCTCGCCTTCCGCAGCGTCTCGACGCTCATTGCGTACCTGGACCCGACGACCACGTTCAAGTTCCTCCAGCCGTTCGTCGGCCGCCGCAAGCGGGACCGGGCCGTCGCGTTCTACGTGATTGAGAAGGGCATGCACGAGGAGCAGGAAATCCAGATGCTCGGCTCGCTCATGGACGGCAGCGTCGAATTCAAGGTGGAGCAACTCAAGTCGTTCATGAGCATCAAGGGCATCTGCGATGTGCAGAGCCGCGGCTGGATCCGCTACACGTACACGAAGTCGAACGTGTCGGTCGGCTCGTTCAGCCTCGACCACATCAAGTGATCAGGCGATTTCGGGCGAGCGGCCTTTCGGGGGCTTGCCGGCCGCCTGCTGGATGTTCACCTGGGGGATCGGGATCGGAGGCGGGAGGCGCAACTCCCGGGCGAGGAGGACGGCCTCGGGGATGCAGTTCGTCATGATGATCGTGTGGATCTCCTGCGCGACCTCGGGCGGCATCTGTCCGCCGGCGGACCAACCCCGCACGAGCGCCTTCGCGTCCCCTTCCCAGAGGAGGCTTCCTTCGATCTGGATGAGCCCGACCACGGCCTCGGACGCGTGGTAGTTCGCGGTGAAGCGGAAATCCACGGACGCCTGTCGCTCGCCGAGCTCGGAGACCAGGGTGACCGTGCTGTTGTGGTCCACCCGTAAGTTGACCCAGCGCTCCGCCGGCTTCACGAACCGTCGGCCGTCCACGCTCGACAGCTCGAAGGTCTTGATCGGCATTGCCATCGCGCCTAGGGGCCGAGCCTATATGAACGTTGTCGCAGAAGGCGGTTTTTAGCCCTCCATGGTGTTCGGAGGTGCCGTATGGTCCTCTGGATCGGGGTCGACGACACGGATAGCCTCCAGGGCATGTGCACGACGTTCCTCGCGACGGAGATCGTTCGCGACCTGACTCAGGACCACGATTTGATCGGGTATCCTCGCCTCGTGCGCCTCAACCCTAATGTTCCATGGAAGACCCGAGGAAACGGAGCCGTGTGCATCCAAATCGGAAGGGGGGAAGGTCCTACATCAATGGTCGGGTCGATTGCCGGACGTTCCATTATTTCCTACGCGAAGGGACGGACGCCGCCGGGGATGAAGGCTGTCGTCAGGCGCGTCGCGGAGCTCGTGGAACGCTGGTCACGATTTGACGACCCGACGACCAATCCGGCTTTCGTTGTCCTAGAAACGAAGCCACCCGCGGCTTTGTATTGGAAGGCCGTTCGTGGTGTCTTGTCCCGACAATCAGCGCGGGAGGCCTCTCGGGGGCTAGGAATCTTGCGACCGTACAAGAACGGTCGGGGGCTGATTGGCGCGCTCGCGTCCGTTGCGTGGCGACCCCGGGATCGCACTTACGAAATCCTCACTTACCGTGCCCGAGAAGCGTGGGGGAGCGATCGGCGAATCGTTCCCGAATCCGTGGTCCGAATGGACCGTTCGTTCCCTTCGACCTTCAATAACTACGACTACCAAAACGAGCACGTCGTTATTGCCCCCCGCTCCCCTTGTCCAGTCCTTTTCGGGATCCGTGGCGATGATCCGTCGATTCTCCCAGCCGCGATGAATACGGTGAAGGGGGAGCGACCCGAGCGATGGCTCATTTTTGAGACAAACCAAGGGACCGACGACCATGTAATCCGAGGCCTACCGTTGCGGTCCTGCGCTACCGTGCGGATGTCGGGGGTCGTACGATCACTTCCCCGCGACCTGCCCGGAGGTCACGTCGTCGTGCGCGTTTCGAACATCGACATTACGGCTTACGAGCCGTCCAAGCAATTCCGGTCGGTCGTTAGGCGACTCGTGCCCGGGGACCGAGTTCAGGTGGTCGGCGCTATCAGGCGTCGTCCGAAGACGGTGAATCTCGAGAAGATCCTAATCGAGTCGACCGTGAGCGTGACCCGAAAGGTGGCGAACCCGTGGTGTCCCGGTTGCCAGAAACGCACTAAATCAATGGGCCGCCAAGCTGGGTTCCGTTGTATCCGTTGCGGCAAACGCTTTCCCAAGTCCGCGGCGATTCTCGCCCTTGTTGATCGAGGGCTCTTGCCGGGCTGGTATGAGCCTCCGGTGTCCGCTCGCAGGCATCTAGCAAAGCCGCTGAAGCGAATGCAGTCGGAGGTCATACGCGATCGAGTCGCGCAAAGCGGGCTGCGAAAAGAGCCTTCCTTTGGGGTTCCGCCACTCCGAGTCCAGGGATCCGTTTCACCCGCTCGAGAAAGGTGACCGCTCGACTCAGCGGGATGAGGATCGCAAGGTAGAAGAATGAACCGAGGATGAACGCGTCGATGGGGCGGTTCAGCTTTGTTCCAAGGTAATCCATCCCCCAGAGAAGCTCCTGGACTGCGATTAGCCACAAGAGGGAGCTGGCCTTGAATAGGGCAATCCACTCATTTGCGAGGGGGAGGGTGATGAGTCTCAGGCCTTGGGGAAGCGTGATGCTCGCGAAAGTCTGCGCAGGACGCATCCCAATCGACTTCGCCGCCTCAATCTGGCCCTGGCCGACGGATTGAAACCCGGCACGGAACACCTCTGTCTGATAGCCTGTCGTGTTGACCGAGAGGGCGACGATTCCTGCCAACAGACTGATTCCTGCAACCCCTTGGAACGTGCTGGTCACCCAGAATTGGATGAGGAATAACTGGACCAAGGCAGGTGTCCCGCGGATCACTTCCGCATAGGCTGTAACTACCGCGTAGACGGCAGAAGCGACGCCCCCCCTGACCCCGCCTCGTCGGATCATGCCTGGCCCGAAGGCCCTGACGAGTCCCATCGGAATGGCCAATCCGAAACCGATTGCGAAACTGATGACTGTGGCCTCGAGCGATGTGGTTGCGTACCGGAGCAGAAAACTCCAGTGCGAAGCCATGAAATCGAAGCTGATTTCGCCAACGTTATTCAGGGCGGTCAACAACAACCCCACAACCGCGAGGAGAGCAACAATCCCAACGCTTGTCTTGAAAAAGGGTTCGTGCCAAACGCGACGCCACCCTGAATAGCCCGCTGGGTCGCTCATGTCTCACCCAAGAATCTTTCCGATGAACGCGCGCATCCGGTCAGTCTTCGGGCTCGCAAAGACTTCCTCTGGCGGGCCCACTTCAACGATGACTCCATTGTCCATGAAGATTAGTTCATCTGCGACGCCTTTTGCGAACCCCATCTCGTGCGAGACGACGACCATGGTCATCCCCTCGTTAGCGAGCTTCGTCATGACGTCGAGAACTTCATGAATGAACTCGGGGTCCAGGGCCGATGTCGGCTCGTCGAACAGCATTACTTTTGGGTTTAGTGCTAGGGCGCGGGCGATAGCTACGCGCTGTTGTTGCCCGCCCGAGAGCTGCGCTGGATACGCGTCCGCCTTTTCGGCCAAACCTACCTTCTCCAGCTCGTACCGTGCAATCTTCTCTGCTTCCGACTCGTCCAGGCGTTTCACTTTCGTCAAGCCTAACATGACGTTCTTGAGTGCAGTCAAATGGGTGAACAAATTGAACGACTGGAATACCATGCCGATTTGTTGCCGGACCCACTCCGGACGAATATCCGGGTCGTTCACCTTGACCCCCTCTAAAAGGATGTCACCCGAATCTGGCTGGATGAGGAGGTTGATGCAACGGAGGAGCGTGCTCTTGCCCGAACCGCTCGGGCCGACGATGACGAGGACTTCCCCCTTCTTGACCTGTAAGTCGATTCCTCGTAGGACGTGAAGGTCTCCGAACGACTTGTGAATCTTACGCACCTCGACCGTAGGCTTTCGGAGGTCGTTCATAGCTGCGCCGCCTCAAGTCCGGGCACCCGAAATGCCCGCTCGACTTCTTGGAGGATTCGCGAGACGACGAATGTCATGACGAAATAAATCAACGCAATCTCCACATATATGAGAAAGATGTTGTCGATGTTGCCGCGGCTGATGATCAGGCGAGACGCGAGGTTCTGTGCCATGTACGCGAGATCAAGGATTCCGACTGCGGAGAGAAGCGATGTGTCCTTGATTACTGACGCAAACTCGTTACTCAACGCGGGGAGCGAAATCCGAAACATCTGGGGAAGCACCACGTAAAACAAGATCTTCCCTTTGGTGAGGCCGATCGCCTCAGCCGCCTCTCGCTGACCGGTCGGGACCGATTGTATCCCTGCCCTCACAATCTCCGCTTGATACGCCCCCGAATGAAAGGCAAGGGCGAGAACGCTAACGGATAGCGCGAAGGAGTTTGGGTCTCCGATTCGGTCCGCGAGACCCGGAATGCCCAGGAGGACGGCAGTCGAAATGAGAAACGCAAAGGCGATCAACACGAGAGGTGGCATGCTACGGAAGAATTCAACGTACACCGTCGAGATCGATCGGGTTAGCCATCGGTGGGACGTGCGCCCCCACCCGAATGCAAAACCCGAGGAGAAACCAATCGGGATCACGATGGCGATAAGGCCCAGAGTGTTCGTCGCGCCGATTTTCAACGCGTTCAGCGTACTCACCGCGTATGGGAGGTCGTACAGTCCCAGCAGTCCCAACGAGACAAAAATCCCCAGAGAGACGAACGCCGCGCCTAACCCAACGGCGATGTTCCTGATTATCCGCAGATAATCGAATCTTCCGAGGAGTCGGGCGGCACGGGTTAAAGGAGGGGAGCGAGTCTCAGGGCGTCGCTCCATTTTCATCGAGGCGTCCTCCCCGCCCATTACAACCGGTCCCCGAGTCGTTGTCGGAAAACGGGGAGACAGAATAAAAGGTGATGGGACGGGCCTGACAGGGTTTCAGGACCCGAACCACTTTACCAAAAGAGCGTCGTACTGTCCGTTCGCCTTGATTTGGGCTAGCACAGAGTTTACCGTCGCCAGTATCCCCTCCGGGTCGCTCCTTTTCACGGCGAAACCATACAACTCGTTCGTAATAATCGTGCCGAGGAACTTCAACGCACCACCGGAACCGCCGACAATCGCCAGTCCTGGAGCGGCGTCGATGACCATGAACTCGTAGACGCTGTTTCGCAGATCCTGAAGCTCCGTGATCACGCTCGCGTACCGGTGAATGTTGGTGGCATTGTTCGGGTCGAACGGGGTAACGTACTGGTCGACCCAGCCCTCACTGGTGGTTCCGCTCTGAACACCGATTGTCTTATTACCGAGCTGCTGCGCGCTGCACATGTTGTTGGGACATGTCGTCGTGTCACTGGACCGAACGATAACACCCTGGTTTGCGTTATAGTACGGGTCGGAGAAAGACATGGTGCGGTTTCTGTTCGCCCCGTTTGGGCCTGACATCGTAATTCCCGACGCGGCCATGTCGACGCCACCTTGCCCGATGGTTGCCAGCAGCAGATCGAAACTATTGAAGTTGCGGACGACGAGGGTCCTGCCGAGGGCATTTGCAAACAGCTGTGACAAGTCGATGTCGAACCCCTCGAATTGGCCAGAAGTGTCGTTGTACGATTCGAATGGCGGGAACGGCACGTTTGTTCCAACTACGAATGTTGCCTTCGCTGCAGGCTTGAAGACAAACCATCCGACACCTACACCGGCGAGGAATGTAACGACGGCGATAACGATGACAATCGCCGTGCTCATGCCTTTCGCGCCACCGGAGCGCCTCGCCTCTGGTGGCAGCGCACCTCCTCCCTCTGCCATGGCGGGTGGAAACGCATGTTAGTATTTGAATTTCATTGGCCGCCAACTGGCATGCGAGGCGAACATCCGGTTGGGGTCTTTCGGGCTCACTTCGCAGCGACACTGAAGCATTCTTCTAGCACGTCGAGACCCGCGTCCAGGATTTCTTTCGTAATGTTTAGCGCCGGGATGTACCGGATACTCGATTCGCCGCAGGGCAACAGGATCAAACCGTGTTCGTAGGCGTCCTTTTCGATGCGGTCCCGCCGTTTCGGGTCCGGCCGCTTCGATGCGCGATCCACGACGAACTCCGTTGCCTGCATCAGCCCCAGCCCGCGTCGGTCCCCGATGAACTCGTAGCGCTCCGTCATCTGGTCGAGCCGCTTCGCCATGTGCTCGCCGAGTTTCGCGCTGCGGGCCACGAGCCCTTCGTCCTCGATCACGTCGAGGGTCGCGAGGGCTGCCGCGGATGCGATCGGATTCCCGCCGAAGGTGTTCGAGTGCTTCCCGCTCTCCGGGAAGTCCATTTCCGCCGGGTACACCGTAGCACCGATAGGCAGTCCTCCGCCGAGGGACTTCGCGGTCGTCAGGATGTCGGGAATCGCCTTCGAGTGCTCGATCGCCCACATCTTCCCCGTGCGCCCGAGCCCGCTCTGGACTTCGTCGTCGATCAGGAGGATGTCATGATCCTTCGCGATTTTCGCGACGCGGTCCATCCAGCCCGGTGGCGGGACGATGTACCCGCCTTCTCCTTGGACCGGTTCGACGAAGATCCCCGCCGTATCCTCGGGCGGCGCGATCGTCTTCATGTACGTGTCCTCGATGATGTTCGCGCAGTACAGGTCACACGACGGATACGTGAGCTTGTACGGGCAGCGGTAGCAATAGGCGTACGGCACGTGGACGACGCCCGGCATGCTCGGGAAGAACCCCGCGCGCTGGCGGGCCTTGCTCGCCGTCAGCGAGAGCGTGCCCTGCGTCCGTCCGTGGAACGCGCCGAGGAACGCGAGGAACATGTGTCGCTTCTTGTGGGACTTCGCGACCTTGATGGCGGCCTCGTTGGCTTCCGCGCCCGAGTTCCCGAAGAACACCTTCTTGCGGTGCTTCCCCGGCGTGATCGCGCCCAACCGCTCGGCGAGTCGCGCCTGGACGTCGTAGTAGAAGTCGGTCCCGGCGAAGTGCGTGAACTCGGCGGCCTGTTTCGAGATCGCGTCGACGACTTTCGGATGCGTGTGCCCGACGTTGAGTACCGAGATCCCGGAGGCGAAGTCGATTAGCAGGTTCCCGTCGACGTCCTCGACGATGGAGCCGTGCGCCCTCTTCACGACGATCGGCGCCGTCTTCGTCGTCGTCGCGATCGAAGCCCGATCCCGTTCGATGATCTCCCGCGCTTTCGGCCCGGGCGGGGTCACCTTGATGTCCGGGAGTTTCACCTCGGCACCCTGGAGGCAGGCTAGGATTCGGCCGTATTAATAGTCTCTCAGCCGAGAATCCCGCGCGACATTTCGGGCCGGGGTCCGGGCTATTTCGCTGCGCCGATCCGCATCATTGTCGTGCCGCAGACGGGACACTTGCCTTTCATCGCGGGCTTCCCATTCTTGAGTTTCACCGCGACGGCGCTACTGATTTCCCGCTTTGCTCGGCACTTCACACAGTAACCTTGCACCATGGGGGAATCACCGGCTGTGCGAAAACACGGTCCTCAGATAAAGATAGTGGTGACATTTCATCCGCACGGTATCTGGGCGGATTTTTTATCGATAATACTTATATAATGTCACCTGGATTCACCCCCGGTCATTCCATGGAATCCCAACCTCCTGGAAGCATGCCGATGCCAGTTGCGCCTGCGACGCGAAAGACGCCCATCGGGGTCTTGATCCTCGGGATCCTCGTGATTCTCGCCGGGATCGGCCTCCTCGCCGTGGGCGGCCTCCTGTTCGCGGCTGCGTTCCTCATGGGGGCCGCGGGCGGTCAGGTCGGCGGGCTGTTCGGCGCGATCTTCGGCATCATCGGTGCGGTCTTCGTGATATTCGGCATCATTGCGGTCCTCGCGGGAGTCGGGCTGATCCGACTTCGCCCGTGGGCTTGGATGCTCACGATGATCATCGCCGTGCTGTCGTTCCTCGGCAGCCTCGCGGCGGTCGCGACCTACTGGTACCTGACGGTGCTCTGGCTCGTCATCATCATCTACCTAGTCGTCGTCAGGAAGGAATTCCGGTCGAGACCGGCCGGGATGTAGTCGCGTCCCACCCTTCGTTGCGGGCCCGAAAGGGCCCGCGGAAACCTTTATATCCGTTCGACTTGTGGGCCGAGTCAGTGTTTTGATGAGGTATACTCGCTTCGAGAGAGCCCGTATCATCGGGGCTCGAGCGCTGCAAATTTCGATGGGAGCGCCCTCCTTGATGGCTGCGGACTCGGGCGGCGACCCGCTCGAGATCGCGTTCTCCGAGTTTGCGTCCGGGACCGCGCCGCTGAACGTCCAGAGGTTCCGCGATGCCTTCGATTGAAGGCACGGCAATCCGAAAGATCCTGGACAGCCGCGGCAATCCGACGGTCGAGGTCGACGTCCGCGCGGGGAAAGCGTTCGGGCGCGCGGCGGCCGCGAGCGGGGCAAGCACCGGGACCCACGAGCCCCCGGCGTTCCCGAAAGGAGGGGTGGACGAGGCGCTCCGCACCTTCCGCACGGCGGTAGCTCCCCGACTTCGCGGTCGAGACATCGCGGATCAGCTCGGGATCGACGCGACGTTGCGCGAGGTCGATGGGACGCAGAACTTCGCCCGAATTGGCGCGAACGTGGCCACCGCGACATCGATCGCCACGGCGAGGGCGGCGGCGATGGCGGCGGGCCGGCCGCTGTATCGATACCTAGGTGGTAGCGAACGGGTGACCCTGCCTCTGCCCTTCGGGAACGTGGTGGGCGGGGGCCGCCACGCGATCGGCGGGACGACCATTCAGGAGTACCTCGCGGTGTCGCAGGGTCCGACCGCTCTCGACAATGTGCTGGGGAATGCACGCGCGCATCGGGCCGTCCGCGAGGCGCTCGAGAAGCGCATTCCGGACGAGCCGCTCGGACGAGGCGACGAGGGTGCCTGGATCGCGAAACTCGCCGACGAAGAGGCCCTGGGCCTCGTCTCGGATGCCTGTCGAGCCGTTGCCCGAGACGTCGGATTTCCCGTCCGGCCGGCGCTCGATCTCGCCGCCTCCGAGTTCTATCGCGGCGGCAAGTACCACTATCGCGACCGCATCCTCTCGCGCGACGAACAGGTCGACTTCGTCGAACGCCTCGTCCGGGAGTACGGACTGTTCAGCGTCGAAGATCCGTTCGACCAGGAAGATTTCGCCGCCTTCGCGGAGCTGACGAAACGCGTCGGGCCGAAGTGCAAGGTGATCGGCGACGACATCTTCGTGACGAATGTCAAGAGGCTCCAGCGAGGGATCGATGCGGGCGCGGGCAACGCTATCCTTATTAAGCCGAACCAAATTGGGACGCTCTCCGACACGAAGGCCGCGGTCGATCTGGCGCATCGATCCGGGTACGCGACCGTCATGTCGCACCGCAGCGGCGAGACGACGGACGATGCGATCGCGCACCTCGCCGTCGCGTGGGGCTGCCTCGGAATCAAGACCGGGGCGGTCGGCGGAGAACGGATCGCGAAACTCAACGAACTCATCCGAATCGAGGAAGGACTCCGGGAAGGCACGTGATGCAAGAAGAGGAGCAGACGGGCGTCCAAGGACTGCTCGTCCCTGAGGACGTCTACCTGACGTCGGGCGTCCACATCGGGACGCAGCAGAAAAGCGCCGACATGAAGCCGTTCATCTACAAGGTGCGGATTGACGGCCTGTACGTCCTCGACATCAAGAAGACCGACACGCGCATCCGGGAGGCGTCGAAGTTCCTCTCGCGGTTCAAGGCGGAGAACATCCTCGTCGTCGCCGCCCGCCAGTACGGCCAGAAGCCCGCGCGGCTCTTTGCGAAGCACGTCGGCGCGAAGGTGCTTGCGGGCCGATTCGTCCCCGGGACGCTCACGAATCCGAACCTTCCGGAGTTCATCGAGCCCGAGGTCCTCCTGATCACGGATCCCGCCGCGGACCAGCAGGCGCTCCGGGAAGC
>DASPZJ010000073.1:0-7944 GCA_035636315.1 Thermoplasmata archaeon | reverse complement strand
CCCTTGAAGAAATCGTTCAGGCCCCACCATGCGTGGAGGACGAGGACCCCCGGCCCGTTGCCTTTCTTTGGGACCGCTATGTATCCTCGGACTGACCCCTCGGGGCTCTTCAGCTCAACGATTCCCATGCTACATCCCCTTCCGGGCGGAGCTCCCGGAATCGATGCCTAAACTTAAGCCTTGACCCTCGGGTTGACGCTTCCTGCGCAGACGTCCGTGTCACCGCGTCGGATCCGAACAGGTCACCTCCAAGCGGGCTGCTAGTCGCACCGCTCGGCCGTTCCGGATGTCGTATCACGAAGAGTTCGAGGACTCGCGCGCACAGTTCGAGTTGCTTAAGACGGCGCATTGCCTTTGCTCGCGGCCCACGATGGCCGGTCTTTCGATCACGCGCGAGAACGTGCTTGGGTTTCGACAGCGCGCCACGTACCTCCACACGCGCCTACCACGGGAGCGACTCGTCGAGGCCGCGTTCGCAGGGCTTCAAGACAGCTCTCCGCGATCCGCGGTCTTGGCGCTCCACGCGCGCGTAACGCATGTATCGCCGTCTGATTGGAAGGATTCCCGGTTCGTCCAGGTATGGGGCCCAAGGGGCGCCGTGTACGTCGTACCTAGTCACGATGTGGCCGTCTTCACGCTGGGCCGCCTCCCGCGCAATCCCGTTCTCCGAGCTTCCGTGAGAGTGGCCGCCGAAAAAGCGGAGCGTGCATTCCGTGCTCGAAGGGCTCAGTCGAAACGCGCCCTCTCCGATCGAGCGGGTGAGGCGAACTTCCGCGAGCTGAGAATCGCATCGATGACCGGCGCGGTGAGGATCGAGTGGGACGGAGCCACGACATCCTGGCGACTTGTCGAGCCTCCGACCGAGGCGCCGGAAGCCGCTCGCCTCGAGCTTGCGCGTCGCTTCCTGCGGTCGGTTGGGCCTTCAACGCCCAAGGAATTCGCCTGGTGGACGGGCGGGTGGGCCGGATCCTTTGGCTCGGCCACTCGCGGAGAGCTCTCCGACGCGCAGCAGACGTTTCATTCTCTGGAAAGGGAACTCGTCGAAATTGACGTCGAGGGCCGGAAACGGTGGGCCCTTCGGATCGACCGCTCAAGATTGGAACGCGCGGTACCCGTCGAAGCCGTGCGTCTGTTGCCGCCCGGAGACCCGTATCTGGCGTCTGCAGACCGGGCATTGCTCGTCCCGCTGACCCGATTTCGATCTGAATTGTGGCCCAAGTCCGTGTGGCCGGGTGCGCTCATGGTAAACGGTGAGATCGTGGGGACCTGGCGTCGGCAGGTGGGCCGAGTCAAGGTGCGAGAGTGGCGACCGTTGGAACCCGAAGTGAAAGAAGCGGTCGAGGTGGAGGTCTCCAGGATGCCCATCGAATCGGCGAAGAAGGAGGTCCGTTGGTCGATGGGCGATGTGCCCCCTTGAGTTGCGCGGTGACCGCTCGTTCCCTCGAGAACGATGCCATCGCACCCTGTGCTCTTGTCCCTAGTCGTGCTCCGGATGGCCCTTCATCCACCGCTTCTCTTCCTCGGTAGGAGTGAGGGGATATCCGATCGACCAGAGGAACACCCTGGCGGTTGCGGGGCCCATGTGCTTGAACTTGTATTGGAGATCCTCCAGCAGCTTGCCTTCGCGCTTCCCAAAGCCGGCGATGTACCCCTCCACCGAGCCGTATTCCTTCGCCACGTCCAAAATCGTCCTAGCGTTCTCGACCGTCGCACGGATCTTCTTTTCGTTCCGGACGATTCCCGAATCCTGCATCAACGCCCGGATGTCGCGTTCCGATAGCCGTGCGACCGTTTCGGGTGAGAAATCACGAAACGCCTCTCGAAAGTGGGGCCACTTTTTCTCAACCATCCGCCAATTCAAGCCCGCGCTAAAGATCGCCCTAGACATCAGGTCCAGGTACCCGAGGTCATCCTTCGGGGGAACCGCTTTCCATCCCGGCATGGGGACTCCGACCTTGTTCGCTGTATTTATGTCTACGTTCGCGCCAGGTCCCCCTCTGAGTGGGCGTCAGAACGCCACGGTCCGCCGCCCCAACAAAACGGCGGCGACCGTGCCTTTCACCGAAAAGTGGACCGGGTGGGATTTGAACTCCGCATCTTGACCCTGCGCCAGAACGCGAGGATGAGTTCCCAAATCGCGGCAACGCAGAGGCATCTTTAGGTTCTCCATATCGGATGGTGGCCCGACCCAGCCGATACCGATATATATCGGGCCTCATATCGGATAGCTGGAAATCATGCCGATACCGATATCCACTGCCGACTTGCCGCCCATCATCTGGGAGCGTGTCCGCGGTAACTTGCGTGAATTGGACGCCCACCGCCCGCTACCCGCCGATGCTGTCAAGGCGCTGCGCAACCAGCTGCGAGTCCTGCACACATACCATAGCAATGCCATCGAAGGAAACTCCCTCACCCTCAAGGAAACCAGGCTGGTCCTTGAAGACGGTATCACGATCGGCGGAAAGAGCCTCCGTGATCATCTGGAGGCCACGAACAATGCGAGGGCCTTTGATTGGGTGTGGGATCTCGCGAAACCCCGGTTGCGCTTCGACCACGCGCTGATCCAGCAACTGCACGAGATGATCACCCGAGGTATCCTCGAATCCGCCGGTCGGTACAGGACGGAGCAGGTTTGGATCGGTGGAGCCCCACACATCCCGCCGCAGCCCGCGAAGATCGTCCCGCTGCTCGATGCAGCATTCGCAGAAATCCCAGCAATCCGAGAACCCGTGCTCCGAAGCATTTACTTCCACCATCGGATCGCTTATATCCATCCGTTCCTCGATGGGAACGGGCGGGTCGCTAGGCTTGCCGCAAACCTCGCCCTCCTGTCTGCGAGGTATCCTCCTATCGTGCTCAGGGTCTCCGATCGACTGCGATATTACAAGGACCTTCAGGCGGCGGACGACGGGGATCTTTTGCCATTTGCCCGTTTCGTCTTGCGCGCCCTTGACGAGAGCATCACAAGTTTCCTTGCGGCCGTGGAGCCCGAACGCGCGCTCGTGCCGCTGCGTGTCCTGGCGAAACGTTCCCGTTATTCCCAGGAGTACCTGTCTCTAAGGGCCCGTCAGGGCGTCCTCGCGGCAGTGAAGATGGAAGGCGACTGGTATTCGAGCCAGAAGGCCCTATCGGACTACTTGGAGAAAGTCGGGCGGAATCGGTGAGAGTGGACCGGGTGGGATTTGAACCCACGGCCTCTACCATGCCAAGATAGCGATCTTCCAGCTGATCTACCGGCCCGCGAGCCGTCTGTATTCGAAGAAGGGATATGAACTCTTGCGGGCCGATTTCCTCACCGCTGTGGAGTTCGCATTCCTAGGGAGAGATCGTCTTCCGCACCAGGACCCCGCTCGTCCCCAGCGGAGCGACGGTCTTGAAGCCCTCTCGCCGAAACATGCCGAGGGTCCCGAACCACCGCCATTCCGGGACTGCGGCCATCTTCTCGGACACGACGGGAAACGCCTCGACGGTGCCACCGCCCTGTCTCCGGATCGACGCGAGCGCGGCGTGCAGCGCGAACTTCGCGACGCCCTTCCCTCGGTGGCCTTTCGCCACGAAGAAGCAGGTGATCCTCCACAGTGTCTCTGTCTCGTCGGGCGCGGCCACCTCGCGGTACGTGCGTCGCGCGTCGATCCGCGGGAGTTCCTCTCGCTTCCCGTATTGACACCAACCGATCGGGATTTTGCCGTCGTAGACGAGGATCGCATGGGCGCGGCTCTCGCGGACGAGTGCCTCCTTGTCCTTTCGATTCAGTGCGCTGCGCTGTTCCGCCGATAGCCCGCGGCCGACCGGCCTCGGGCGCTGGTAGAAGAGGCACCAGCATTCCCCTTGCTGGACCGCGAGCGCCGCGAAGTCGTTGAAGGTCCGTGCGCTCAGCTCTCGCGTGGTGTACGCCATCGCCGCCCGGCTCCTAGCGTGCCGGACCGCGTACGTGACGCCCGGGCCGGAAGACCATCAGGCCGCCGCCTTCGCCTTCTTCTCCGGGGCCGGTTTCCTCACGGACTCCGCGAACATCTCCAGCGGCTTCTCCCGCCGGAGTTTCTCCCCGGGAATCGGGACGGGATATTCGCCGACGAGGCAACCGAGGCACACGTCGTCCCGCGAGTGCTTGAGCGCCGCGATGAGCCCTTTGAGGGACAGGTATCCGAGCGAATCCGCGGTGATGAACTCGGCGACCTCCGACGGAGTCTTCTGATTGGCGATGAACTGATCCCGCGTCTTCATGTCGATCCCGAGGTAGCATGGGAATCGGATCGGCGGGCAGCCGATGCGCACGTGGACCTCCTTGGCGCCGGCCTGCCGCAGGATCTGGACGATCTTCCGGATCGTCGTCCCGCGGACGATCGAGTCGTCGATCAGGACGATCCGCTTGTTCTTCACCGCCGATCGGATGGGGTTCAACTTGAGCATGACGCCGATCTCGCGGTCCTGCTGGTCCGGCATGATGAACGTGCGCTCGATGTACCGGTTCTTGATCAGCCCTTCGACGACCGGAAGTCCTGCGACCTGTGCGTACCCCTGCGCCTGCGCGCGGCCCGACTCGGGCACAGGGACAATGATGTCGGCCTCGACTGGATACTCCTTCGCGAGCTGCTCGCCGATCTTCACGCGGGCGTCGTACACGAGCCGCTCGTCGAGGACGCTGTCCGGCCTCGCGAAGTAGACCCACTCGAACATGCAGTGCGCGGTGTGGTTCGGATGCGGGAGCCGCATCGACTCGAAGCCGTCGGGCCGGAGTTCGACGATCTCCCCCGGCTTCAGGTCCCGGATGAACTTCAACCCGAGCGCGTCGAACACGACGCTCTCCGACGCGATCATCATGCGGCCGTTCCCCTCCCCGATGCACAGGGGCCGGATCGCGTACGGGTCCCGGACCGCGTACACGGTGTCGTTGATCATAAGGGCGAGGCTGTACGCGCCGACGAGACGGCGGGTGAACTCCTTCAGCGCGCGGTGGACGTCGCCGCCGGTGTTGACGATCTCGTTGGCTAGGAGGCGAACGATCACCTCGCTGTCCGAGGTCGTCATGAACGCCCAGCCCTTCTTGCTGAGCTCCTGACGAATCTCGTCCGCGTTCGCGATGTCCCCGTTGTGCGCGAGCGCGATATCCCCGTACGACGTCTTCACGACGATCGGCTGCGCGTTCTCGAGCACGCTCGAGCCGGAGGTGGAGTAGCGCACGTGGCCGATGCCCGAATTCCCGCTGATTTCCATCAGGTCTTCGCGGGAAAAGACCTCGTGGACCAGCCCCATCCCCCGCTTCGCCTTCAGGCCGCCGTCGTAGACGGCGAGGCCCGCGGACTCCTGGCCGCGGTGCTGGAGAATCCTCAAGCCGTAATACAGGTCGGACGTCACGGACGACGTGGCAGCGCAGCCGATGATCCCGCACTTCTCCTTCGGGCGAGCGTCGGAATATTCCGACGTCCCTTTCTCGCGGGCCATCCTCAATGCCTCTTCGCCCAGGAGAAATTCCGAAGCTTCTTCGTCCGTCCGTAGCCGCAGGAAGCGCAGTATCCCTTCTGCTTATGGAACGCACGCTTGCCGCAGCGACGGCAGCGGATGTGGACGCTCTTTCGTCCCATCTTGCCGAGCGACGCGGTCCCCTTGGTCACGAAGCCCACCTACGTCATGGGGAGATGTAAATCACGTTGTCTCCGCGGACGATCGCCAGATCCATCTTCCGCTGGGCCTGATTGTCCTGCATCTCCTCCGCGTTCCGGAGGACGAGGTTCATGTGCGGGTCGAATCCATCGAGGATCCCGCGGTATCCGCGCCCGCCTTTCAACTCAACCATCACGTTCGAGCTGATGCGTTGGTTGAGGAGAGAAAGCGGCTTAATCATGGGGACCACGTCGCAGCCATGGAGGCGCGATACTTAAAGGTTTATGGGTGGCGCGAACCTCGCGCGTCGGCATCGCGGCCGTTGCCCTTCGACGGATCGACGAGGAATCCCGATTCCCGTAGGACGTCCATGCCTACGATCACGTGATAGCGCATGTCCTTGCGGTCCGTGATCGCCACAGCGACGTCGAACTCTCGCCCCGCGATCACGAGCTTTGCGTCCGCCACGTCGCGTTCCTCGAGCGAGTCGGCGGCCGCGGCACGGACCCGCACGCGGTCGAAGACCGGCCCGAGTCCCGCGCGGGCGGCGAGGTCCGTGTCCAGGCTCGTTCGCGCCGCCCCCGTGTCGATCCTCGCGAGCACCCGGATGTCGCCTTTGCTTCCGAGGATCGTGACTTCTTCGACAACGCCGATCGTCGTCCGCGCGACGTTCCGTCGACGGTCCGAGGCCACTGGGTGCACCCGCCGGCTCCCTTCCTCGGGTCGATACCCGTCCGCCGATATATCCTTAACCGCCTCGTCCTCTCGACACGTTTTTCTGCCGCGAACCGCATCGAGGGGCTCCGCGCGTTCCCGGCGGCGTCCCATGAAAATCGGCGTGATCTCGAAGAAACCCACGTACTGGTCCACGAAGGCGCTCCTCGCGGCGATCCGCAACCAGGGCCACGAGGGCACGTACGTCAAGACGGACGAGGTCCGGTTGATCGTGGCGGGCAAGGACGACGCGACGTACAATGGCGCATCGCTCCGCGGACAAGACGTCCTCATCCCGAGGATCGGACGATCGATGACCGATTTCGGGAAGATGTTGTTGCGGCAGCTCGAACTCATCGGCATCCGGACCACGCTCACGAGCGACGGCCTCATCACGGCGCGGAACAAGTTCCTCGCGCTCCAATCGCTGCGGCAGGCGGACATCCCGATCCCGCGGAGCATCCTCCTGGCCTCCCGGCCGAACCTGATGGAGGCCGCCCACCTGGTCCACTACCCCGCGGTCCTGAAGATCCTCTCCGGGACCCAAGGGATTGGGGTGATGCGGGTGAAGAGCATCGAGGAGACTGCGTCGATCGTCGACACGCTGAAGTTCTTCGGCGAGGTGATGTGCCTCCAGGAGTACATCCCGAATCCGGGCGTCGACATCCGCGCGCTCGTCGTCGGAGACCGCGTGGTGGGGTCGATGAAGCGCGTGGCGGCGCACAACGAGTGGCGGGCGAACATCCATCTCGGGGCGAAAGGCATCGCGATGGAACTGGACGACCATGCGAAGCAAGTCGCCGTGCGGGCGTCGAAGGCCGTCGGACTCGAGATCAGCGGGGTCGACATGATCTTCCGGGGCGACACGCCGTACGTCCTCGAGGTGAACGCGTCCCCGGGGTTCCGGGGGCTCCTCGAGGCCACGGGGATTAACGCGGCGGAGGCGATGGTCGAGTACGCCGTCCAGAAGGCGAAGGCCGGTTCGCCGAAACGTCCTTGAGCGGGGTTCCCGTTCCCACGGCGATGGACGACGAGGCCGCGATCCCCGGGTCGCGCGTGCGGGCGACCACGAAGCATGGCGCCCTGACCGTCGACGAGATCGCCGCGATGCAACCCGGCATGGCCCGCCTGATGGACGAGCTCAGCCGGCGGTACTGGGTCCTCTACTACGCCGCGAAGGCCGGCAACTGGGAGCTCGCAGCCTACGAGGAGAAGGAGTCGGAGAAGATCCTCAAGACTGCGTCCGCGGCGCGCCCGAAGTACCGCGACGATATTGCGACGTTCGTGAAGCTTCGCCTCGCGCCGCTCGCCCAGGCGATTGAGACCAAGGACTGGCGGTCCTTCGAGCAGGCGTACCGACGCGGCATCGACGATTCGAACATGTACCACGACAAGTACAACAAACGGTTCATCCGCTTCCGTCTCCCGGACCACCCGCCGGAGTGGTTCGATCTCGAGCCTCGATAGGTTTTTGGCCCGCGTCCGCGTCCCTCCGCACGGGATTCGCATGGACTATGTCCCATTGGGCCGAGGCGGTCCGAAGGTCTCTGCGATCGGCGTGGGGATGTGGCAGGCGGGCGGTAAAGCGTGGGGCGCCGACGTCCGCGACGCCGACTGCCGCAAGGC
>DASPZJ010000072.1:0-1899 GCA_035636315.1 Thermoplasmata archaeon | reverse complement strand
GGTATTTGGGGGATTGGGCTAACATGTTAGCCCTGGCAGCCGTGGTTCGGGGACCTGCCGCGAACGCTTAAGGTCGCGCGGTCCTTCGCCACGGTCCGAAATGGCGGCCCCGGACGCGGCGAAAGAAGCGACGACGGCCTTTGTGAAGGCCCAATTCCGCCGCTACTACGAGTCGACGAAGCCGATCCTCCCAGACCGTTTCGCGAAGCGCGAATTCGGGTTCATGTTCTGGACCCCGGGTATTGTGCAGCGCCATCTCGGGTTCTCGCGCCCCGAGACTTTGCGGTCCTTTTTGACGGACCGCGTGCCCGCTCACGCGTACTACTCCTCGGCCTATTACGAAAAGCCTGACGCCCCGACGATGGAGGAGAAAGGCTGGCTGGGGGCGGACTTGATCTTCGATCTCGATGCGGACCACCTGCCCAACGCGTCGAAGATGTCGTACCCGGAGATGCTCGAGGCAATCCGCCTGAAGATCCTTCACCTGTACGACGATTTCCTGGCTGCGGACTTCGGCTTTGATGAGAAGACGATGCGGCTCGTCTTCTCCGGAGGTCGAGGTTACCATATTCACGTTTTCAATGAGCGGGTGTGGAACCTCGGGTCCCACGAGCGGCGGGAAATCGTGGACTGGATCACCGCGAAAGGGCTCGACGTTCAAGCGACCTTCCGCGAATCGGCCTTCGACGCGACCGAATTTAAGGGGCACACCCGCGTCAAGAAGAAAGTTGTCGGACCGCGCCGCGGCGAGCCCGGGTGGGCGGGGAAGATCGGACGAGGTATCGATGAACTCATGGTCCAGTTCGAGAAGATGGGGCGGGAAGGCGCAGTCGGCTTCATGACCTCCTTCGAAGGCGTCGACCGCGGACCGGCCGAATCGCTCTACGAGAGCCTGTTCAAGGTCCGGGCGATGAAGCCTCGTACGATTCGTGGCGTCGATCGCGTTCGAGAAGGCCAGCTCGAGGCGCTGCCGGACAAGGCGCGAGACCTGTTGGTTCGGCTCGTCGTCGATGTCCAACAGATCCGCCTCGACGAACGTGCGGGCGTCTCGCTCGAGGGTATCGTGCAGCGCGGAGAGACGGACGAGCCCGTCACCTCGGACATCAAACGGCTCATCCGGATGCCCTCCTCGTTGCACGGCAAGACCGGATTGCAAGTCATTCCCCTGACCCGTGACGCCATCGACGACTTCCGTCCCCTCCGCGACGCTGTTCCGACCGCGTGGAGCGATGACCGCGTCCGCGTCAATCTCAAAAGCAAAATGAATCTGCAACTTCGAGACGAGGCTTTCGATTTGTCACCCGGGGTGAACGACGTTCCGCAGTACTTGGCCGTCTTCCTCGCGGCCCGGGGACTCGCGACCGTCCCATCCCAGGCCTGACCTCCACTCCGGCCTAGTCCGCGTCGCACCAGTATGCCGGCCGAGAATGGGGCCGAAAACCCTATCCCGCTAGCGAAGGACTTGGGACAAGACAGGCCGAGCCTTCCATGCTGGCGTATCAGGATCGACTTCAAGGAACGGACCGTCTCCTTCGAATCCGTCGCATCCGGAAGGCCGCGTTCGCCGGCCTGCTGGTCCTCACCGTGATCCTGATCGCCGCACGGCTGGGGGGCGAGGGCGCGAGCCTCAAGCCCTTCTTCTTGCCGGTCAACGGGATCATCGAGGTCTCCCTGATCATGGGCCTCGTCGCGACGTTCGTCGGACTGTACCTCCGGGACCTCGAGATCAAGAACGCGCAGCGGGACAGCCAGCGATACCTGATGGCGAAGTACTCCATGACCCGCGCGTTCCGCACCGCGGGGTTCTCGCTCGGCATCGCGGTCGTGCTGCTGCTCGCGGTGACGCCGTCCGCGGCTTCGACGCTCTTCTCGGATCCGCCCCAGGTCGTCTCCCTCCGG
>DASPZJ010000071.1:0-36767 GCA_035636315.1 Thermoplasmata archaeon | reverse complement strand
GACGGCCGCGTCGACCTGAAGGCGCTCGAGGCCGCATCGGGCGACAAGACCCTCGCGTTCATGCTCACGAACCCGAACACGCTCGGCATCTTCGAGGAACACGTGCTCGAAGTCGCGGAGGTCGTGCACGACGCCGGCGGCTTGCTGTACTACGACGGCGCGAACTTCAACGCAATCCTGGGCCGCACGTCGCCGGGCAAGATGAACTTCGACATCGTTCACTTCAACTTGCACAAGACGTTCACGACCCCGCACGGTGGCGGGGGACCCGGCGCGGGACCCGTCGGGGTGCGGAGGCCTCTCGAGCCGTTCCTCCCGGTGCCGGTCATCGGCCTCGACGGCCGCGGGTACCATCTGAACTACGACCGTCCGAAGTCGATCGGGAAGGTCCGCGCATGGTACGGAAACTTCGCGCTCCTCGTGCGCGCGTACG
This sequence comes from Thermoplasmata archaeon, assembly GCA_035636315.1. Classification (GTDB taxonomy): domain Archaea; phylum Thermoplasmatota; class Thermoplasmata; order RBG-16-68-12; family RBG-16-68-12; genus RBG-16-68-12. Next base: position 36,334 of record DASPZJ010000071.1, on the reverse strand, counting down.
CGTACATCCTGCGGATGGGCGGGAACGGATTGCGAGAGGTGTCTGACCACGCGGTCCTGAATGCGAATTACGTGCGGCACCGGTTGCAGGGCGTCCTCGACGTGCCCTTCGGCGGGTTGCGGAAGCACGAGTTCGTGGCGAGTGCTGCGAAGCTCGGATCGCGGGGCGTACGGACCGTCGACCTCGCGAAGCGGCTCATGGACTTCGGATACCACCCGCCGACGGTGTACTTCCCGCATCTCGTCGAGGAGGCGCTGATGATCGAGCCGACGGAGACCGAGACGAAGGAGACGCTCGACGGCTTCGTCGACGCACTCACGAACATCGTCGGCGAGAGCCCCGAGGTGCTCCACGGCGCGCCGCACAACACCGCGGTCGCCCGCGTCGACGAGGTGCAGGCGGCCCGCGAGCCGGTCCTCAGCTGGCGGACCGCGAAGGCCCGCAAGACGACGTGACTAGAGCTCGAGGTCGTCGCGGTCCAAGCTGGACAACAGGATGTACGCCCAGTCGAGTTTTCGCTGCTTCATCCGACGGTCCCGGTCCTTCTCGTTCGGACGTTCGAAGTCGAATCCGACGAGGTGGATCCGCCGCGCGCCGAAGTGGTCCGCAAGGAAGACAGCCCGGTCGCCGTCCGTGAATCCGCCGAAGTTTCGAAGGCCGCCGACGGGCCGCGACTGCGTGCTCGCGACCGTCGCACCGGAGAATCGAGGGGCCCATTCTCGCACGGCGGGCCCGTTGTCCCCGTGGGCGTGGACCACCGCGACGGTCCCCTCCTGGTTCGCCTTGAGCTGGTCCGAAACATTCCCGTCGAGATCCGTGACCAAGATGGAGGGGAGCCTCCCGGAGGCGAGGGCGACCGAGGTGGCCTCGTCGGCGGCCAGGAGGACGCCTCGCGTATCCGCGATCTCGGCCTCGACGTTCGGACCGTTTCCCGCGACGGTCACCTCCTTGCCGCGAATGAGACGTCGCAAATCGGCGTCCGACGCGCGGGCGCCCGCCAAGATCCGGTCCAGCTCCGCCGCGACGGCCTCGTCGTCGGACCGCGAGAAGTCGAAGTCCTTCAGAATCTGGACGTAGAACGGCTCCCAAGCCTCGAAGTCCATCGGAACCCCGGTGCCGCTATCCGTCCTCGAGGGGCTCCTTCGGACCCTCACGGCTGCGGTACGAGAGGCCCGTCAACCCGACGAGGGTGACCGCCAGGCCGATGCTCGTGTAGATCAGCGGCAGGGATGCGTTCGGGTTGTACCCGACGAAAATCGTCTGGAGGATTTGCGTCATCCCCAGGACGAGGAGGCCCAGCGCCACGAACGACACCGCGACGGCGAGGGCGTGGCGCGGCGCCCGGCGGTGCTTGAGGTAGGCGCTGATCACCTTCCCGCCCTCGAAGGCCAGCGCGCCGATGACGAAGAACCAGATCGACCCGAAGACGAACGAGAGGAACATCGCCACGTACGAGGTCTCTCCCGATCGGGCCGCGAGATCCGCGCCGAAGAACACGCCGACGAGGATCAAGATGAGCGCGGACACGTTGAAGAAGATCGACAGCTCGCCGGAGGCGACGGAGTCCCGGACGCGCTCGTAATATTGACCGCTCTTCTCGAAGAAATCACGGAGGCTGCTGAAGGGCAGCGAGATCAGGATCAGATAGAGGCCCGCCAGGATCAGCGCGAGGCCCGACGCCGCGTAGGGCAACGCGAGGTAGATCGCCCCGAACAGCAGGAGGACGAAGCCCAGGGGGGCCACGATCTTCCGTCGCACCCTCGGATTCTTCAGTTGCCGACCAATCGTGTAGTAGAGCGACTCCGCGGTCGGCGTCTGCCGCACGTACACCCGCCGGACGTGGTCGACCCGGATCCGGGAGCTGATGATCGGCGAGAACGCTTCGTCCTCCGCGCCGTCGGACACGAGGAACACACGCTCGGGACGGACGTCCCGGAGGATCTGATCGAGCTGGCGGGTCAGCGCGATATCGGACACGGTGCCGACGTGCGCGTCGCCGCAGATCGTCGCGATCTCCGCATCCGGATTCTCCTTCCGGTACCCGTCGTAAATGGAGATCGCGCTGAAGAGCGCGTTGACGTCCGAATCCTCGGGGTCGGCGATGCCGAGTCGCATCGCAGCGGCCAGGTTCGCGTCGCGACCGACGATCGGACCCTGGATCCCTGTCTTCGCCCCGATGTCGTCATCCCGGTCCACGCAGAGGACGAGGGTCTTCATGAGCGCCCCGCTTACCCATCCCGGGATATATCAAACTTGTCGGATGATTAGTGAACCCGCGAGCTAGAACAATCCTAGACCTTCCTCGATCCGTCCGAGCTCGATGGAGGTGGTCCGGGAGCCGACGACGGCGCCGTGGGCGTTCGCAATCATGCACGCGCCGACCTGCGCCGCGCCGTAATTTGCGGTCGTGATCTGGACGGGGACCTTGAGGGTGGACTTCAGCAGCTCCATCTCGCCCGGCCGCGCATGCGGGTGACAGAGCACGCCCTTGTTCGTCGCTATGGCGACGGAGCCGACCGTCTTGATCCCGGCAATCGTCCCGCGGACGACGGGCACCCCGAGCGACTCCTGGATGAATGCGACCGCCTCGTCATCGTAGTTCGGATGGACGACGGCGCCGTGGTCGTTCGAGAGGACGTTGTTGCCCACCGCGCTCAACCGGTGCGGGAGCGGGTAGACCGCATCGCCGATTCGATCGAGCTCCGCCTCCTCGATGAACGGCGAAGCGAGGATCCCCTTCGAGTTCATTGCGACGAGCGAGCCGACGACGGTCGAGTGGGCGACGGACGTGACGACGTGCGTCGTCTGGAGGGCCTCGTCCATGTGGCGGATCGCGGACTTCGGGACGTCGGGGGCGACCAGGAGCAGCTCGTCGTTCGCCGCGCAGAAGACTCCGATGTAGGGATTCCCTGCGACTTCGAGCCGCCGTAGCAAATAGGTCCCTCAATCCTCCGGCAGGCTCACGACGGCGGAACCGTCCTCGAACTTGATCGCCTTGATGCGGATGCGGCGCGGCGGGTGCTCGCGGCCGCGCTTCCAGAGGTATTCATTCAGCACGTCGTCGATGAAGATGCGGTCGGGCTTGAGGTGCCGCTGCACATGCTCCCGGATCGCCTTGATCGCCCGAGGCGTGCGTCGCGTCCGCGACGCGGCCCAGGCGGCGCGAAGGGGCACCACCATGATGCGTTCCTCTTCCTGTTCTGCCATGGGCTCACGCCTTCAGCTTGTTGCGTCGCCACGAGCGGCGCTTCGGGTGGCGGGTGAAGTTCCGTTTCGTGCGCTGGATCACCCAGGCCGGCACCCGGCGGTTCGACTTGACTTTCTTCAGGAGACGCAGTTTCTTCGCGTACGGCTTGTTTCGGGCCATCGTCAACGCCTCTCGATCTTGATCTCCCGCTTCCGCGGGATGACGCGCTCGAGGATCTGCCGCAACGTCACGTCGTCGATCATGCGCTGCACGCGTCCACTCTGGGCGAGCGCGATGAGCTGGTTCTCGATGCTCTCTTTCAGCTCCGGGTACGCGAGCTCGATGCGGCCGAGGCGCTCCCGCGCCTCCGGCGTCAGGATCTGCCGCAGGACCTGCTGTCGCTGCGCCTGGACCTGCTCGCGGTACTGCTGGTCCGCCGCGGCCTGGACCTGGGCGTTCTGGAGCTCCTGCAACTTCCTCCGGCGGATCGCGTCGAGCTCGTCGTCATCCAGCGCCATCGGTCAGCGCCCTCCGAGGTACTTCGCGAGCTCGGGCCGGGTCACGGCCAGCTCCTTCAGGATGTCGTGGGAGAGCGTGTCGAGCAGCTTCCGGCCTTGCGGGCTAATCGAGCGGCCCCGCTTGTCCGTCTTCGCGAGGAGGCCCATCGACTCGAGCTGCTGCATCGCCTCCCGCGCGATCGACCGCGATCCCCGTCGCGGATGGTACGGGGCGGAGCCGTCGTCCCGGCGTCCGCCGAACTCCGCCGCGAGGCGCGTCGTGCCGACGGGCCCTCGGAGGTAGACCTTCCGGAGGACGGCCGCGACCCGCCGGTACCACCAGTCGCCTTGCGTCGGCGCCTTCTCCGTGTGCACGCCCGTGCGGGCGAACGCCGCCCACTCCGGCGGCTTGATCTTGCCCTCCTTCTGCAGGTGGTCCTTCAGCCGCTCGATCAAGAGGGCGGGAGGCACGTCGTACGCGGTCGTCATCGTCGACACTCGGCCGATTCGAGCTTCATAAATCGAGGTCGTATATGAAGGCTTGCGTGCTCCCACCGGAGGAAATCACCGGGAGGGCGGACCGCGTTTCGGCGGACGTCGACGAGGTGCGCGGGGCCCTGAAAGAAAGCGCCGCATCTCCGTCGTGGGCTCGAATCCCTCCCTGCGGTAGATCGGCTCGCCGAACCGCGACGCGTGGAGCAACATTACGCCGATTCCGTGGGCCTTCGACCAGCTCACCGCCGCGCGGACGATGCGGGTCGCATGCCCCTTGCCCCGGTGGCCAGGCTCGGTGAACATCGACAGGAGGTACGCCGCGCGGGTGCCTTTCCAATGCGGCCTCGGCTGGATGGACATCACCCAAACACAGCCGCTGGCGACCGCGGTGTCCCCTTCGTCGACGATGAAACCGACGAGCCGACCGGAGCGAATGCGCGCCCTCGCCCACCGTCGGTACACGCGGTCCGCGGTGTCCAGGGTGCGCGCGGGCATCTTGGCGACCGCCTCCCACATCCCGCGTCGGTGCCGCACGAGGAGGTCCATATCCTTCAGCGTCGCTCGACGGACGCGCACGCGAGGCACGGCCTGAGATTCCCGCGGTAGACTTACTCTTTGCGCGCCGTCCTCTCCCCGGCGTCGTCTGTTTTCTCGAAATGTTTGTATCCTCACGCCCGCTCCCCGGGGCCGTCTTGGTCTTGCTCGGCTACCTCCTGTTCGTCATCAGCGACGCTTTGTTCCTCGGCCTCCCCGCGAACCCGACGTACGGCCAGTTCGTTGGGGTGTACTCGATCTTCTTGGCGGGAGAGGCGCTCGCCGGCGTCGGCTTCTTCCTGGCCCTGGTCGGCCTCGCCGTCCGCCGCTAGGCAGGGCGCGGAACCTTCATCCGGACCCGGGGTCCTTCCGTCGGCGTGACCTCGGAGCCGCAGATCCTCGTCGGCGTGACCGGTGCATCCGGCGTCGCGTACGCCCGTCGGCTGATCGAGGTCCTCGGCGACCGTGCGGACGTCATCGTGACGCACGACGCGCAGGCCGTCATCGAGGTCGAAGCGGGCCTTTCCCTCAAGGAGTTCGCAGGGGGAGCCCGGACGATCTATCGAGGGGACGACCTCGCGGCCGGACCCGCGTCCGGGTCGCATCCCTTCCGCGCCCTCGTCGTCGTGCCGTGCAGCGGCACGACCCTCGCGAAGATCGCCACGGGCATCGCGGACAACCTCGTCACGCGGGCCGCGGCCGTCGCGATGAAGGAACGCAGGACGCTCGTCCTCGTGACGCGGGAGACTCCGCTTGGCGCGGTGACGCTGGAGAACATGCTCAAGCTCGCGCGCCTCGGGGTCGTGATCCTCCCCGCCTCTCCGGGCTTCTACGGCAAGCCGAGCCGGGTCGACGACCTCATCGATTTCGTGGTCGCGCGCATCCTCGACCACCTGGGCGTCGAGAACGCGTTGGGCCCGCGGTGGTCCGGCCCTACGGACGTCTGAGTCACATCTGGGCCGACAGGTCCATGTACTCGTCGAACTCCGCGCGAAGCCTCCGGAGATCCGGGTCCGCGAGGACGCGCGGTGAGACGCGCCCGATCACCGTCACGCCGTGCACGAACGCCATGTCGTTCGCCTTCCGGAGGAAGCGGATCACGTCGCCCATCGACGCTTCCGAGATGATCCGATCCAGGCCATCGTACAGGATCACGCCGCCTTTGCCCTGCCGCGCGAGCGGGAGGATCGCCTTGAGCCCCGCGGGATCGAGCTTCCGCGGATCGATCGCGTTCGCCGCCTGCGACGAGACCTGGAGGAACTGGACATCCTTGTCGCCGAACTCGAGCCGGAGCCGGTCCGGGGCGGCGGGCGAGAGGCAGAGGGACGGCTTTCCTTCCTTCGTGAGGTCCTGCATCCAGGCGAATGCGATCGCGGGATTGCTCGCCACGATCAGGTACCTCTTGCCTTCGTCCAGGTGACGGAGGCGCCCGCCGCAGCGCTCGCACGTGACGGTGCGGGGATCCGCGCCCTCCGGGATCACCTGCAACTCCCCGCACGATTCGCAACGCATCGAGACGACCTTCTTCTCTCGGACGACCTCGATGGCGATCGGCTTGCGACAGCTCGAGCAACGCATCAGGCCGGCGGCGCAACTCAAGTGGTACACTGCGCCGCACGTGCAGTTGTACGTCTTGTCGCCCTCGAGGACCTCGCGCAGGCAGTGCGTGCAATGGCCGACTGCGACCGCCGGAGTGGGCGGGGGCGGGGGTTCCTCCCGTCTCCCGAGGACGGGCGCCTCGTCGACGACGGGCGGCGGGGCCTCCTCGAGTTTCTGTCGGTAGTACGCCCGCGTGACGAATCCGACGAGGAGGGCGAGGGTCAGGGAGAGAAACCAGTACGCGAGCCCCGAAACGAAGAAGCGGAGGCCGAGCACCCCGAGGGCCGTCGGGACGAAGTAGAAGAGGATCAGCACGCCGATCGCGACGCGGCCGAGATTGTGCAGCCACTTCGCTTTGTGAACCGCAGGCCGATAGACGCTCGGATGGGCCTCCCGATACCGATCGTAGGCGCCGTCCTGGAGATAGGAGATCGCGTACGAGGCCACGAGCATGACGACGAACAGAACCTGCGGATTCTCCGTGATGTCGAACGTGCGGAAACGGATGGAGTCGGCCGGCACCGCCGTTGTGTCCCAGGCGGATGAGTAATACAGAATCTCGCCACCGGGGGTGCGGATCAGCTGAATGCCTCCCGAGGGGAGCGCGGAGTCGGAGAAGCTGAGCGTGCCGACGAGGTAGTGCGAGTCCGTCTCGACGACCTCGCCCTCGTAGTCCGCAGGGGCGTGCAGCGCGAAATCTCGGATGAAGAACCCGGGTCCGTTGCCGGCGGCGTCGGACGTGAAGTTAAGCCGGAGGCGCACGCGCTGTCCGAGGTATGCGTCGAGGGCCACCGTGGCGTTCACCCAGGTGCCCACCGAAATTGAGGGCAGATCCACAGACATCCCGAGAGGCGTCCCGAACGAGAGGTCCGTCCACGCCGTTAGTGAAGGCTCCATGGCGACCTGCAGGTGGAGGCGATCGTTCGCATCCGCGACCTGGCCGGTGTAGTTGAAGGTCGCGTACGCATGGGACGCGAAGCGCAGATCGAACGGCACATAGAACGACGAGCTGAGCGCGAGGGCAGGATCCGCGGAAGTTCGGGCCGACGCGATCGTGTTGTTCTCGTATGCACCGGTCGTGTCGTTGCCCACCCACATCGCCTTCTTGCCGTCCGCGGTGGTCACGTTGTGCCAACCGCCTTCGTGCAGGAACGGCCATAGGTCGGGATAGGGGAAGGACGCCGACAAGGTTGGTGACTGCCGAACCTCGTAGGAGAAGAACGCGTAGGGAGCATCCGCGAGGACCGGCGTTGCGAGCGGCACGCGCGCGTTCGTGGTGGTCGAAGAAGCCTGGAACAGGAAGCGGATTACGGCGTCCGCCGTCGAGTTGAGGTCCTGTCCCGCGAGGCCCGCAGTACTCCGCTGAAACACCGTGGCTCGATCGCCCGAATTTCCCTCCCGAAGGTCGAAGGGAAACAGGGTCATGTATTGCACGGACGTGCCGAGCGGTTTCCGCTCGAGCATCACCTCCAACATGTCCGTGTACACGAGCCCCTCGGCCACATCGAGCTTGCCGTCGCGGTTCCGGGGTATCGGGGCGCCGGCCGCCGAGAAGCCGGTCGGGATGATGTCGTACTCGTCGAACATGTGGATGACTTTCGCCCGAAACTCGGCGGCCTTCGAACCCGTGAACGTCCATGTGACATGCCCGCCGCCTTGGAGGTCCGACGGACCGAACAGCTCGTAGTCGGTCCCGACGGTCATGTGGCCCTGCGAACTCTGGCCCACCGCGGGTGGGAAGACGGACCAAAACAGGAGGAGAGAGGCCACGAGAGCCAGGCCTCCCGGTCGCACGGAGCCCATGGACCGCGAAGGAAAGCTGCCGTCAGGATAAAGGCTTGTGTCGCTCGGCCGCTACTCGCACACCCAGCCATTCGAAAAGATAAAATGGCGCTCGCGGGTATCGCTGAGACGTGGTTCCGCAAGACTTGTCGAAGCTCCTTCCCGGAGGCGTCGACCTGGAGGCGGAATTCGAGCGGGCCACGAGGACCCTCGAGTCGATCGGACTGTCGGGATACGAGGCGCGGGGCTACATCGCCCTCGTGGCCCACGGCTACGGGAGCGCGGAGACGATTGCGGAGACTGCGCACATCCCGCGGACATCCGCGTACAAGGTGTTGCAGAGCCTCTGCCAGAAAGGATTCGCGATCTCGACCCGCGGCCGCCCGACAATCTTCAAGCCAGAGGCGCCGGGAAAGGTCAAGGGCCGGGTGATCGACCACCTGGAGGACACGTTCAGCAAGCTCGACCTCCTCCATGAGGTCCTGCGGTCGAAGGGCGAGCCCCAGCTCGTCTACACGATCGTCACGAAGCCGCGCGTCCTCGAGAAGATCGGTGAGCTCATCGACCAGTCGATGGAGACGGTCATCGTGTCGACGCCGACGTTCTCGGAAATCCGAGAAAATGTCGGCAAGAAGATCGAGCAGGCGATCGCGCGCGGCATCCGCTTCACGATCATCACGGAGCCGGGGCAGAAGATCCCGGAGGGAGCGTCGTCCGTGCACCGGAAAGGTCTCATCGCGACGGACGTGATCGTCGACGGCGCATCCGCCCTCATCGCCTCGCCCGATCTGTCCGCGTGCGGCTACACGGACAACGCCTCGCTGTCGAAGCATCTGGAGAACTTCCTCGAGATCATCATGAACCTGAAGGAGTGATGCCGCACGTGGTCACCTCGGCGCGCTCCTTCGACGTCATCGTGATTGGGGCCGGACCGGCCGGGGGCTACCTCGCCGGGAAAGTCGCCAAGGCCGGATACGAGGTCGCCCTCGTCGAAGAGCACCGCGAGATCGGGGAACCGATTCAGTGCGGCGGGCTCGTGACGCCGCGGGTCTTCGAGTACGTGGACTGCAAGGAGACGATCATCGGGGCGGTCCACGGGGCGGAGCTGTACTCGCCTTCGGGCCGGAAGCTCGTCATCGACGGACGCGATACAGAGGCCGTCGTCGTGCAAAGGGCGATGTTCGATCGCGCGATCGCGACGGACGCGATCCGTAAGGGGGCGCACACGTTCCTCGGAGCGCAGGCCCAAGCCGCGAGGCGCGACGATGGCGGCGTCGAGGTCGTGATCGACCAGGATGGGGAGCCCAGGAGACTCCGTTGCAAGATCCTCGTCGGCGCCGACGGCGTTCGGTCGAACGTCGCGAAGTGGTTCAACATCCTGCGGCCGAAGAAGATCATCCCGGGGTTCGAGGTGGAGATGACGGGCGTGCGCGGCGACCCCGGTTTCGTGAAGCTCTTCATCGGGAACGAGATCGCCCCCGGATTCTTCGGCTGGATCATCCCGAGCGGGGACACGGCGCGCGTCGGCCTCTGCGTCGGCCAGGGCAATGCGTTCGCATACCTGGAGAGGATGCTCAATCGACCCGAAGTACGTCAGTACACGAAGGGAGCCCAACCGATCCTCTACATCGCAGGCGGGATCCCGCTGGGGTTCCCGCGTCGCACGTACGCGGACAATGTACTGGTCGTGGGCGATGCCGCGTGCCAGGCGAAGGCGGTGTCCGGCGGAGGCATCTTCACCGCACTGACGTGCTCGGAGTTCGCGACCCAGACGGCGCTCCAGGCGCTCGAAGCGGGCGACTACTCTTCGCGGATGATGCATCGCTACCACCGGGCGTGGACGAAGTCCATCGGCAAGGAATTGCGCAAGGACCTTGCGATTCACGACAGCTTCTCGAAGCTGAGCGACGACCAATTTGAGGAGCTGTTCGACATCTTCGACAACCCCGCGATGATCGAACTCATCGAGCGCAAAGGGGACATCGATTTCCCGTCGAAGGTCGGCTGGGCGCTCATCAAAGAGGAACCCCGCCTCCTGAAATACGTCGGGAAGGCGCTGCGGGCGATGATCATCCGAAACGTCGGCATGTGATCGGTCCGGAAGTCGATCTCGTGGTCAAATCGTGTGCCACTGGCCCTCTTGCGGCAGGAGGACTTCGCGTCCTTCCAGAGCGTCCGCGAGGATCTGGCGGTTTTCCCCGTGCATCAGCACGACACGTTGCGGATCGCAGCCCTCGATGAACCGGACCAGGTCGTCGTGGCCGGCGTGTGCGCTGAAGTCGAACTTCTGCCACTCGCACTTGATGTCGACCGTGACGCCATAGAGGTCAATCACGCCTTCGTCGACGAGGCGCCGCCCGTTCGTCCCTTCGACCTGATAGCCCGTCAGCAGGACCGCGCTCCGAGGATCCTCGCGGATCTCCTCGAGGTACCGCAACACCGGTCCACCGTCGAGCATGCCGCTCGTCGTCACGATCACCTCGCCCCGCAACGCGAGTTGCGAGTCGCGGGGTCCCCTCACAACCCGCGCGCGGTTCATCGCCTTCCGGAGCGCCTTGACGGACCGCAGGTACTCGGGGTTCTCGACGTAAATCGAGTTCACCTTCTTCCCCATGCCGTCGAGCCATACTTCGTGGTGCGCCTTCGAGAGCGTCAGCAGGATGTCCTGCGTCCGGCCGACGGCGAACGAGGGCACGAGGGCGAGGCCGCCGCGGTTGACGACCTGCTCGATCTTCCTCAGGAACGCGTGCTCCGACTTGAGCCGCTCCGGGTGCTGCCGGCCGGCGTACGTCGACTCGATGAACAGCGTGTCGCACTTCACGGGCCGAGCGCCCCAGACCAGGTCCGTCGTCAGCGTGTGCAGGTCCCCGGTGAAGAGCGTGGTCTCGGTGCCGTTCACCTCGAACATCGTCGCGCCGGGGATGTGCCCCGCAGGATGCGCCGTGACCTCGAGGTCGCCGATGTCCACGTTGTCTCCGAAGTCAACGGTCTTGAAACGCCGCCGGGCGGTGCGGAGGTCGCCGTCGTCGAACGGCGCGTCGAAGCCTTCCGCATCCGCGATCTTGAGGCTGTCCTGCAAGAGGAGGTCCGCGACGTCTGCAGTGGGTGGCGTGAGCACCACGTCGAGGTCCTGGCGGCGCGTGACCCAGGGGATCATCCCCGTGTGGTCGAGGTGCGCGTGGCTGACGAACATCCCGTCGACGGGAGGCGCTGGAATCGGATATTGCGGAGGATCTCGCGGGAGCAAGCCGTAATCGAACAGGAGGGAAATCGGCCCTTTCTTGAGGACCATCCCGAGGCGGCCCACCTCGGACGCTCCGCCGAGGAATTGAAAGTCCATCGGTTCCCGATTCGATACTTCGGGCCTCTATAAGATACTGGCGCTGCCCCGCACGAAGAGCGGCTGGCAGCGGATCGCCCGCGCCATCCGCCGGCGACCGAGGAGGACCATCGACATCTCCAGGAGGCGGTCGCTCCCGAAGAAGCGGTCCGCGAGGCGCTTGATCCGCACGCCTCGAGCGAGCGGACCCCCGACCGCGGAACGCCAGCGCGCCTCGTACGCGTCGAGGGGCGCGCCGTCGAGGAGGTGATCGGCCGCCGTGTTCCCCGCGATCCGCCCGGCGATCATCGCCACGTTGTTGCCGCCGCCGTTCGTCGCCATGACCATCCCCGCGGCATCGCCGACGAGCATCGCATTGCCCGCGACCGTCCGCGGCGGCGGTCCCTGGACCGGCACGAAGCCGCCCGTCGCCTTGCCCGGCACCAGCTCGTGATCGGCGGTGAACTTGTCGAACAGCGCACGGAGGTTGCCGCGGAAATGCTCCCACGTGCCCAGGCCGACGTTCGCGCAGCCGGCTTTCGGGATGATCCAGGCGTACCCCCCGGGCGCGAGGTTCCCGAAGAACATGTCCGTTGCGGTTCCGAAGTCGCCCTCGGCGGTCGCGCTCATCGCGGGCGCCGACACGGGCCATTCGAGGCCGACGGACTTCGCCACGGTCGAGCGCGGGCCGTCCGAGCCGATGATCACGCTCGCGTGCAAGACGCCACGGTTCGTCTCGACCTCGTCCCCGTCGACCCGGAGGACGGTCGTCTCCGTCGCGACCTCTGCGCCCTCCGCCGCAGCCTGAGCGGCGATCCCCTGGTCCATTTTGTCCCGGCGCACGGTGAAGCCGCGAAACGGGATGTCGTAGCGGCGTCCGGCGGGAGACCAGATGCGGATCACGGGGGTGTCGACCTCGCGCACGCGGTACGGGACCTCCATGAGGTCCTCCAAGTCCGAGACGGTTGGAAAAATCGCCCGGACCTCGTCGTTCTGCGCGACGTATTCGCCGCACTGCACGGGCACTCCGATCTCCTTGCGCTTGTCGACCAGAAGCACCTTAAGGCCGCGTCGGGCGGCGTACCGCGCCGCCGTGCCACCGGCGGGGCCGGCGCCGACGACGATCACGTCGTATCGGGTCGGCATCGCGGCGCCCCCTCAGGCGTCGCGCGACAGCACGTAGTCCACGAGGCGGTCCATGTTCGCCTTCGCTTGGCTGTCCGGGATCGGGTCGATGGCTTTCCGCGCGAGCTGGGCGTACGTCAGCGCCTCCGCGCGGGCCTTCTCGACCGCGCCGGAGTCGCGCAGCAAGGCGAGCCCCCTCTGGACCTCGGCCTCCTGCTTGCTCCGCTTGCGGATCAGCCGGACGAGCGCCGGTACATCGATGCGGCTGCCGTCGTTCAGCGCGTGAATCGCGACGAGGGTCACATTCCCTTCCCGAAGGTCCGTCCCCGGGCGCTTTCCGAGCACCATCGCGTCTCCGACCACGTCCAGGATATCGTCCACGATCTGGAAGGCGATCCCGAGGTTCAGGCCGTAGTCGCCGACCGCATCGACGTCCTCGAGGCGCGCCCCGGCGATGAGGCCCGCGATCTTCGCGCCGGCCATCATGGGCAGTGCGGTCTTGCGGAGGATGATGTCGAGACACTCGTCCCGAGTCAGGTCCGTGTCGTAGGCGTGGCGTTGCTGCCGGATTTCGCCCTCGGCGAGCGCGGCGCAGGCCTGGGCGGTCAGCTCGACGATGTCCGCATCGAACTTCCCGCCGATGCCGAACGCCTTGGCGAAGAGGAAGTCGCCCGTCACGAGAGCGTTCTGCAGGCCGAACTTCCGGTACGCCGCCGGCCGGCCGCGGCGCATCTCGCCGCCGTCATTGATATCGTCGTGGATGAGGGTCGCGCTGTGGATCATCTCGAGGGCCGCGGCGAGGTCGATGGCCTCGGAGGTATCCTGCCCGCCGAGTGCCTGGAAAGCAAGGAGCGTGACGGTCGGCCGGATCCGCTTGCCGCCCGCCTCGATCACGTACGAGGCGATGTCATGCAGCAGCGGCTCCTCGGAAACGATGCTCTCGCGGATCCGCGCCTCGACGAGGGCCAGTTCCTTGGCCATGCCAAAATCGTGCGAACCCGTCATCGGGGCGGTCCCAATTCGTGCTATCGAATCGGCTTATATAACCGTTTCCTGGGTACGCGAGGTCGGGGCCCGGAGAGCCGAAGCGAAGGACGCCACCCGGCCCGTGACGTCGGCGGTGCCGTGCTCAGCTGCTGCGGATGGCCTCGTCCCCGACGGACACGACGGCCCGCATCGGGACGTTGCCGTTGCTGGCCGCGACGCGCTTGATCGTCGGCGCGATCGCCTCGAGGAACGTGTGGATCATGTCGTCCCGGTTGCCGATCCAGTCGGCCATCATGACGACGGGCATCATAATCGTCATGAACGGGTAGACGAGGTTCTCGTCGTGCACGTCCGTTGTCGCGAGCTTGATCGCCTTCGACGTGAGGTCGGCGATGCGTCGCAGGTGGGCGTCGTAGTCCTCAATCGTCAGATGGGGGTTGTAATTCTTCAGGGACGTCAGGTCGCGGAGTTCCTTCTCCCGCATCGCGATCAGCGAGAGGTTCGCGATCCCGTTCCGGAGGTCTTGGTGGATGCTCGACACGTGGTCCATCAGGATCACGGCAGCGTCGTAGTAGTACCAGCCCGCGAGGAAGTTCTTCATCTTCCGCAGGTCGTACACCTGGTCCGAGAAGGCCATGTCGATCAGGTTGTGGCCGCTCGCGACGCTCACGTGCCCGCCGAGCTTCTCCCACCAGTTCATTGCGTCGTCCGGGGCGTAGAAGCTCTCCGAGACCTTCTCCATCCGCGTGACCGAGAAGTTCGGCTCCTTCTGGAACATCGTGAGCGCCTGGCTCAGAGCCACCCGCTCGTTCATGACTTCCAGCTGGTAGAAGTAGTCGGCCCCGTGGGGGGAGTGGTTCCAGAGGATGTTGAACCCCCGGGTGATGTTGTTGATCAAGTCGAACAGCGGGATCTGGTCCTGGCGCAGCATCGTCACCAATCGCTTCATGAACGACGTCGAATCGAAGTCCGGGTCGAACATCGAGCTGAGGACCATGTGGTGCAGGTCTTTCGCCTCAAGGTACGAGTACGCCCCCTTGTCGATCAGGTCGTCCAGGATGCCGATCACGCATTCCCGGTAGACTTTCGCGGTAATCGTCTTCGAGACGTTCTCCCTCGGCATGTGTGGGATGTACTGCTCCGTCATCATCGTCGCGCCCGCCGCGAAGCGGAGGGTCTGCAGGTAGTTCCACACCTCGCCTTGGTCTTCCCAGAATGCCCCTGGCGGGATGTTCGGCGGCCGCAGGGGGACGCCGCCCGCGGTCGCGTTCTCCCGGAGCTCTTTCAGGGTGGCGTGGACGTTCGTGATGTGGTCCCGCAGGAAGACCTTGTCGAAGCCGAAGTCGTGGAACTCGAAGAGGCCCTCTGCGTAGCCGCCGAGCCGCAAGACCGTGCGGGAAAGCAGGTCCAAGTCCTCCCGGTTGATACCGACCGAAGCGATGGGTTGGAGCGTCACTGAATTCAGAAGAGTTGTTCCCGACGGGTGATATGAACCACGCCCGCTTGGTTCTCCACTACGATTCTTAATTTTGAGAACACCGGGCGCGTGGAATCGGGTCGGATAACAGCTTGGGACCGCTTAAATAGCCTGCGGGACGCGTATTGGTGCAGCATCGAAACGGGTGACCAGCCCTGGCCGGCAGCGCAAGCATCGTCTCGTACCTGAGCGCGGCGAGCGCGCTATTCCTGTCCATCCTGATCATCGTCGCGATCGTACGCCAGAAGACGCACCGGGTGTTCCAGAAGCACGTCCTGTTGTTCGCGATCTCGCTACTGGTATGCGCGATCATCTCGAACGTCCTGATCACGATCTACGTCACCGAACCGGGACAGCAGTCCCCGTCGTTCCAAGACGGCATCGTCCTGTCGAAGCGGGTCCAGGCTGCGTTCGACTACCTGTTCGCGATCGCGATCGGCGCGTTCATCGTCGTCGCGACGACGCCGACGATCAGCTCGCGGAAGGACTTCGCGCACTACATGACGGACGAGTTCCCGAACTCGTACGTGTTCTACGTGTTCATCATGGTCATCACGATCGTCACGATCCTCGTCTCCCCCGTCACCGTCATCTCGACGAACCCGACCGTGATCTCGTTCGAACCGTATTTCCTGTTCATCAACGGTTTCGCGGTTGCGACCCTCATCCTCTACGGTCCGTACCGGTTCGTCACCTACCTCCGGAAGACGAAACCCGGGCAGGAGGTCCGAAGGGACACCTTCCTGATCATCTTCGGGATCTCCGGCTTCGCGGTCGGCGAACTCCTGTTCGAGATCCTCCTCCCGAACAACGGGATCGATCTGCGGGCTCCCGGCTTCATCGTCGAGATGGCGCTCGTCGGGTTGATCGCCTTCGGGGTCCGCGAGAAGTCGTTCCTGCAGGAGTTGATCGTGCCGGAGGCGGAGGCGAACCTGCTCACGAAGCCGACGTACGAGCTGGACCGAGGGTACACGTACGCCGTCCTCGAGCGGGACGCGGGCCAGGCGTTCGAGATCTTCAAGGACTCCGTGACGCACGGGGCGCAAGGCCTGTGCATCACCCGCCGCTCGCCGAAGTCCGTCATGACGGAGTACGGGCTCGAGAAGACGCCCGTCCTCTGGCTGAGCCGCGTCGCGACGGAGAAGAACGCCGTCCGGCCATCGCCCCCGGAGAAGGTCGCGATGGCGGTCGAGCACTTCATCGAGGTGAGCGAGAACAGCATCGTCCTCCTCGATGGGTTCGAGTACCTCGTGTCGCACAACGACTTCGGCTCGGTCCTCGCCCTCTTGCACGACCTCAACGAATCTGTGGCGATGCGCGAGGCGATTCTCCTCGTGCCGTTCGACCCGACCGCGTTCGGAGAACGCGAGATCGCGCTCATCCGACGGGAGCTCCGGCTCCTCGGGCCGATGGCGGAGGAGTTCGGGCCCGCCGCGAAGATCTCGCCTTGAGCCAGACGCCAAAGGCTTTATCCGCCGGTCTGCGTGGGTTTCTCATGGAGGATCCGGAGCTCGAGGCGATTCGAGCCAAGAAGCTTCGAGAGCTCCTGGCGGCGGCCGCGCCAAAGCCTGCAACGCCGACGTGGAGCGGTCCGATCTTCCTGACGGACGCGACGTTTGACGCCGAGGTCCGCAAGCCCGGATGGTTGCTGGTGGACTTCTGGGCGGAATGGTGCGGTCCGTGCCACCAGGTCGCCCCGATCCTCGAGGAAATCGCGAAGGTTCGCGCGGGCCGGTTGCGCCTCGGGAAGCTGAACGTGGACGAGAGCCCGCAGACGCCGGCTCGCTTCCAGATCGATTCAATCCCGACGATGCTCCTCTTCAAGGACGGGAAGTTCGTGGACGGTCTCGTGGGCGCACTCCCGCGCCCGCAGATCGAAGCCTTCGTCGACCGTCGGACGTGAGCGCCCGCGAGCCTGGGCGAACCTGAGATCGGACTCACTGCGCGAGCGGACCCGTCGGGCGTGCTTTCGCTTCTTTCAGATGCGGCCGGAGGTTCGCAACAATCGTCCGGAACGCCTTCGCGGCCTCGGAGTCCGGATGCTCGATGACGAACGGCTTTCCGGCGTCGCCGCCGATCACGATCCGCGGATCGAGCGGAATCCGACCGAGGAACGGCAGGCCCAGCTCCTTCGCGGCCGCCTCGCCGCCGCCGACCTTGAAGATCTCTGTCGACTTGCCGCAGTGCGGACACACGAATCCGCTCATGTTCTCGATGACCCCGAGGATGTCCATCTTCACGGCCTTCGCGAAGCCGATCGACTTGCGGACGTCGAGGAGGGACACCTCCTGCGGCGTCGTCACGACGACCGCCCCGTCCGCGTCGGGGATCTCCTGCGCGACGCTGAGCGGCTCGTCGCTCGTCCCCGGCGGCAGGTCAATCACGAGGTAGTCGAGATCACCCCACTCCGTGTCGGAGAGCATCTGCTTCAAGGCCTTGATTTTCAGCGGCCCGCGCCAGACGACGGCGGTGTCGCGCTCGATGAGTTGGGCCATCGAAATCACGCGCACGCCGGCCGGGCCGACCGTGGGTTCGAGACCCGTCTCGGTCGCTTTGACCTGGGCGTCTTCCACGCCCATAATCTTCGCGACGTCCGGACCCGTGACGTCCGCGTCGACGAGTCCTGCGGGGCCTTCTTCGGCGAGGACGCAGGCGAGGTTGGCGGCAACTGTCGTCTTGCCCACGCCACCTTTCCCTGACATCACGACAATCTTGTGCTTGATGCGGGACATGCGCTGGGCCATCTTCATGCGCTCGCGCATCGCCGCCATGATGTGGGGCGGAATCTGGGCGGTCTCGAGTTCTTCGGCCACGGTTTCACCGGGAGAGATGCAGAGTCAGATTCGCGCGGGTATTAAACGTTGCGGGACCTACGCTTCAGCGGCCTTCGTCATCAGGCCGGCGAGCGTCCGCACCTGGAGCAGAAAAGTCGCGACGGACGGATCGTTCGGGAGGTTCGAGAAGAACTCCGCAAACGAATCGACGGCGGTGAATCCGGCCTCGCGGTCGAACGCCCGCGCCCGATCCCACAACGGGTCGTCCGTGCGGACCAGACGGTGCCGCACAAGGTTTCCGAGTGCGAAGCCGTTGGTCACCGCAAGCCCGACGTTCTGCCAGCGGTCCTGACTCCGCATCTCCGCATTCCCGTCGATCCATCCCGCAAAGAAACGGTACGCCCGGTCCCCGCCGTCCGATTCGAACACGAGGAACGCGAGGTCGTCGGCATAGATGTCCTGGATGTGGTTGAACGCACCGGAGAACGCGCCCTCCGCCGCCCGCGGGATCCGCACCTCGCGGCCCATCTTTCGGTAGACGTCCGGATCGTGCGAGGGGTGCTGGGCTTCCGTGCGGAGCATATGGCCCATCTCATGCGCCACGAGGCCGTCGAGCGTCGCCGATTGGACCGCACGGACGGATACGAAGAGCGTATGGCGGTCTCCCAGGGATTTCGAGGCCCCCATGATCGGCATCGAGACGATCTCGGCGGAGACGGGCGACCGGAGACGCAGGCCTTCTTCCGCGTAACGGCGTTCGACCTCTTCGAACGCTGCCTTGACCTTCCGAGTCCCGCCTCGGCCGGCCTTGTCGATGATCGCGATGAGCACGATTCTCGGGAACCGTCGGTTTGGGAAAAAGCTTCGCGGCTTTTTGGAAGAAGGCGCGACGCCCACCCGATCCGGGCGGACCTCGTCGCTCCGACCAAAGGTTTAAGCGACTTCGCTCTCCTCATCGGCCCGTCCCTTCTGGTCTACCCATGGTCGCGACGAAGAAGCGCGCGCGCTCGAAGGACGTCAAGGTGCCGACGCCGCAAGAGGTGGAGGACAACCTCCGGCGGGCGAACCTCCCGAGGGAGCAGTCCGCGAAGTACCATCCATACTACCAGGGCAAAATCGAAATCGTCCCGCGAGTCCCGGTGCGCTCGTTCAACGACTTTGCGATCTGGTACACGCCCGGCGTCGCACAGCCGTGCCTCGACATCAAGGCGGACCCCGAGAAAGTCTGGACCCTGACGAACAAGTGGAACCAGGTCGCCATCGTCACGGACGGCACGCGCGTGCTCGGCCTCGGCGACATCGGTCCGGAAGCGGGCTTGCCCGTGATGGAAGGCAAATCGCTCCTCTTCAAGTACCTCGGGGGCGTCGATGCGTTCCCCCTGCCCCTGGCGACGAAGGACCCGGAGAAGATCATCGAGACGGTCAAGCTGATTACCCCCTCGTTCGGCGGCGTGAACCTCGAGGACATCGCGCAGCCGAAGTGCTTCTCCATCTTGGATCGCCTTCGGAAGGAGTGCGAGATCGCGGTCTGGCACGACGACCAGCAGGGCACCGCGACAATCAACGTGGCGGGGGTCATCAACGCCCTGAAAGTCGTCGGCAAGGCGATGGCCGACGTCACGATCACCCTCGTCGGCGCGGGCGCGTCGAACATCCGGACCGCGAAGCTCCTCGTCGAGGCCGGCGCAAAACCGGGCCACCTCATCCTCGTGGACTCGAAAGGGATCGTCGGGCGTCACCGCGCGGACATCGAGGCCGCCGCGGCCGATTACCGGGAGAAATGGGAACTCGCCCAGACGTCGAACGCGGAGGGCCGCCAGGGCGGCATCCCGGAGGCGATGGCCGACGCCGACATCGTGATCGCGGCCTCGAGGCCCGGACCCGGCGTGATCCAGAAAGATTGGGTCGCGTCGATGGCGGACGACTCGATCCTCTTTGCCATCGCGAACCCGGTGCCGGAGATCTGGCCGTGGGAGGCCGCGGAAGCCGGTGCGCGAGTGATCGCGACGGGCCGCAGCGACTTCCCGAATCAGGTGAACAACAGCCTCGGATTCCCGGGGATCTTCCGTGGCACACTCGACGTGCGGGCGCGGACGATCACCGACGAGATGTGCATCGCCGCGGCGGAGGAGCTTGCGAGGGTCCAGGAGGAGCGCGGGCTGGACGAGGAGCACATCGTTCCCACGATGGAGGAGATCGACGTCTTCGCGCGCGAGGCCGCCGCCGTCGGTCGGAAGGCGATCGACCAGGGCATCGCCCGCGTCAGGAAGAGCCGCGACGAGCTGCTCGAGGGCGCCCTCGCGATGATCCGCCGGGCGCGTGAGGAGACGCAGTTCCTCATGCAGGACGGGTTCATCCGGCCGCCGCCTCCATGAGGCACGCCCGCGGTGGGTTTATCGTCCAGGCCCGTCATCGCTGGAGCATGGCCTCGGTGGAGGAGGTGAAGCGCCGCCACGAGGCCTCGCTGATGAAGATCCGCGGGGTCGTCGGGGTCGGGATCGGCCGGTATCCGGATGGCCGGGACTGCATCCGCGTCTACGTCGAGAAGGACCACCCCCGAATCCTCGCGGCGATCCCTCGCGACCTCGACCAGGTGCCCGTCGAGGTGGTCGTCGCGGGCGTCTTCAAGGCGCTGTGAGGCAATCCCATGGACGCACAGAATGCCAAGCTCGTCTGCGAGTGCCAGTTCCTTGGGCTCGAGCGGGAGGGCATGAAGCCGGACGTCCACCCGGACGTCGTCGGCGTCGGCATCGGCCACCGCACGGTGCGGGGCTTCCCCACGGAAGAGCTCAGCCTCAAGGTCTACGTGCGCCAGAAGATCCACCCGCTCCTCGTCAAAGACGGCCGGACGATCCCGGACGAGATCGAAGGCGTCCCGACGGATATCGAGGAGGCCGGCGAGTTCTCGATCTGGCGGCCGATCCCGCCGATCTACCAGCGGAAGGTCCGTCCGGCGATGGGCGGCCTCTCGATCGGCCACTACGCCATCACCGCCGGCACGCTCTCGTGCCTGGCGAAGGACGCGGGCGAGACGTTCATCCTATCGAACAATCACGTCCTCGCGAACGAGAACCGCGGCGTCGAGGGTGATCCGATCCTCCAGCCCGGCGCCTTCGACGGCGGCAAGCCGGATCGGGACGTGATCGGTCGGCTCGACACGTACGTCGCCGTGGACCCAGAGGGGCCCAACCTCGCGGACGCCGCGATTGCGGCGCCGTTCGACGTGCACGACGTGACCCCGGACATCCTAAACATCGGACGATTGCGGGGGACCCGTGAGCCGACGCTCGACGAGAAGGTGATGAAGAGCGGCCGCACGACGCGCCTCACGAGCGGCACGGTGGTGGACGCGAGCGCGACGCTCCGCGTGGGTTACTCTACCGGGGCGTATGTCTTCACGGACCAGATGATCATCAAGGGCGAGCGCGGATCCTTCAGTGCGGGCGGGGACTCTGGGAGCACGATCGTCGCGTACGACGGCCGGGCCGTCGGGCTCCTGTTCGCCGGATCGCCGTTCTTCACCGTTGCGAACAAGATGCCGAACGTCGAGAAGGCTCTCGACGTGAAGGTCATCTAGCGACCTCTGGTTTCGGGGCGTCCTGCCAGGTTCTCGAGGCCGATTGCGGAAGCTCTTCCGCTCAATTGGGCGGAATCGTCGACCACTTCGCGAGGGTGGCCTGCGGCGCCGCGTGCTCCTTCAGGTGTGAGAGCCGAACGCCGATGAGACGCACCTTCCGGTCCGGCGCGAGGACCTCCTTGAGCATCATCTGGCTCAGGATCAGGATCGGACCCAGGTCGGTCGTGTGGATCTTCAGGCTGCGCGACCGGGTGTGCGTCTCGAAGTTCGAGTACCGCGCTTTGAGCGTGACTGTCCGGTAGGCGTACTTCTCGAGGAGAAGCTGCTCGTGGAGTGATCTCGCGAGCGCCTCGAGCTCGGGCCAGACCGCGCCGTATGTGTCGAGGTCCTTCGCGAACGTCGTCTCCGTACTGATCGATTCCGGTGGGCCGGTCGGCTCGACCACCTCGCCCGCGTCGCGACCGAGGGCGACGTCGTAGACGTACTCCCCGAACGCCCCGAGGAGCTCGACGAGGTCTTGGCGGTTCGTCCGCTGGACGTCGCCGATCGACTCAAGCCCGAGCTCCTTCAGCCTCTCCGCGGTCTTCGGGCCGACGCCCGAAATCTTCCGGACCGGGATCGGCGCGAGGAACTCGACGACGTCGTCGGGCGAGACGACCGTGAGGCCGTCGGGCTTCTCAAAGTCCGACGCGATTTTCGCGAGCGCCTTCGTTGGCGCGATGCCGATTGAGCAGGACAGCCGATGGTCCCTCCGAACCGCGGCCTTGATGTTCCGTGCGATCTCCTGAGCGCGGGAGAAGTTCCCGTCGCACCGGTTCGTGACGTCGAGGTAGCCCTCCTCGATCCCGCTCGGCTCGAGGCGGTCCGCGAAGCCGCGGAGCGTCGCCATGATTTCGCCGCTCACCCGGCCGTATAGCTCGAAGTGCGGCTGCACGAAGATTGCCTCGGGACACCGACGGAGCGCCTCCACACAGGACATCGCGGACCGCAGCCCGTAGCGCCGGGCCTCGTAGCTCGCCGTGAGGACGACGCCTCGTGGATGCCTGCGGGGATCCGCGCCGACGACGACGGGCTTGCCCTCCAGCTCCGGATTTTCCCGGATCTCGACGGCGGCGTAGAACGCGTCCATGTCCACGTGCAAGACGACGCGCGATCCGGTGGACGCCGAAGCCATGGCCCTTCCTCATGGACGGGTCCCGGGATAAAATCCTTCGCCGTGGGGAAGCGCGAATCCAGCGCTTAGAAGCCGAAGAACCCGCGGGCGGCGTCCGTCAGGTAGCCGAGGAAGAACGCCGCGAGGATCGCGGTCAGCATCACGATCGCGAGGGCGATGAACACCGCTGCGTCGATGGACCGCGGGGCCGTGATCTTCGCCGCACCGGACTCCGGCTCGAGGATGTACATGTACCAGATCACGCGCGCGTAATAGTACAGGGAGAGCGCGCTGTTCAGGACGCCGGACACCGCAAGGGCGAGGTACCACCGGTTGAACGCCGCCGCGTTGACGGCGCTCGAGAAGAGGACGAACTTCGAGAAGAATCCTCCGAGGGGCGGGATGCCCGCGAGGCTCAGGAGGAACACGAGCATCGCGAACGCGAGGAACGGCATCCGCCGGCTCAGGCCCTTGTAGGCCTCGATGTCGTCCGGGATGCCGCGGGATTCGGTGCCCGCGACGACGAGGAAGGACCCCGCCTTCATCGCCGCATAGACGAACACGTGGAGCATGCCGCCGACGAGGCCGTACACCGCCACGTTCGCGGCGTTGTCCTGATGGAGAGGATCCGTCGATTGCACGGCGACCGCGCCGACAGTGAGCGCGATCAGGATGTACCCGGCCTGCGCGATGCTCGAGTACGCGAGCATGCGCTTGATCGACCGCTGCGGGATGGCCACGACGTTCCCCACGGTCTGCGTCACGATCGCGAGGACCGCGAGGGTCGCGACCCAATCGACCTGGACGTTCAGCAGGCCAATCAGGAATACGCGGAACAGGGCGACGATCCCGACGTTCTTCGACGCGGATGTCAGCAGGACGCTGATCGTCGTCGGCGATCCCTGGTACACGTCGGGCGCCCACATGTGGAACGGGACGACGGCGACCTTGAACCCGAATCCCGCGATCAGGAAGACGAGGGCGATGATCAGTGGGGGCTCGATCGCCGGGTGCACGGTCAAGTCCAGGTGGGTCCTCAACAGCGCCAGATCCGTCGTCGAGGGGATCGAGGTCGTGCCCGCAATCCCGTAGATGAGCGAGATGCCGAACAGCACGACGCCGGAACTCACCGCGCCGATGATGAAGAACTTGACCGCCGCCTCCGTCGCCTGCTTGTCGCGCTTGCGGTACGCCACGAGCGCGAAGGTGCTCAAGCTCGACGTCTCGAACGCAAGGAAGAGCACGAACAGGTCCGTCGCGGCGGCGGTGAACATCATGCCGACGATCGCGAGGAGCATGAGCGCGTAGTACTCGCCCTGGTGCGGCTCCTCCTTCCCGACGAAGCCCCGCGAGGCCAGGACCGCGAGGAACGCCACGAACTCGAACATCACCTGGAAGAAGAGGGCGAATCGGTCGACATTCATCTTGAGCTCGGCGGAGAAGTCGCCCTCGGCGCCGACGGGCGAGGGCCACAGGGTCACCCGCAGCGCCGTCGTGATCCCGAGACCCATCATGTCGAGCGTGATGAAGAGCGCGAGGCCGGTCCCGACCAGCGCGAGCGCCCACAACGCCTCGGGTCGGCGGCGCCATGCGAACCCGAGGACGGCGGAGGCGAGCGCTGTCGTCACGAGGATCGTCTCCGGGAGGAAGACGGCGTAGCTGGACACGTCAGAGTCCCCCGAGGATGCCGCTCGCCCATGTGGAGAGGAGGCCCAGGAGGAGCACCGGCACGATGCCGAACAGGGCGAACGACGCCACGAGGACCGCCAGCGGCGCGACCTCGAACCGTTCGAGATCCTTCGCGGACTCCCACTTCGGGTTCAGGGGCCCGAAGATCGAACGCTGCATCGCCCAGATGAAGTACGCCGCCGTCAGGATGACCGTGAGGATCGGGATGAAGACCAAGAGCCCGAAGGCGGCATAGACCCCGAGGAAGACGGAGAACTCCGCCACGAACCCGACGAGACCGGGGAGGCCGAGGGACGCCATGAAGGAGATCATCATGAACGCCGCCATGCGTGGCACCTTCTTCGCGATCCCTCCGAGCTCGGAGATGTTCCGCGTGCCGAGGGAGTGGCCGAGGGAGCCCGCGACCATGAACAGGGCAGCCGCGACGAGGCCGTGGGCGAACATCTGGAAGATCGCCCCCGTGAAGCCGAGCACGGCCCCGGATCTCAGCCCGACCTGGGTGTAGCCGTACACTCCGGCGGCGATCCCGAGGGTCACGAACCCCATGTGGCTCACACTTGAGAACGCGACCATCCGCTTCAGGTCGTCCTGCGCAAGGCATACGACGGCGCCGTAGAGGATCGAGATTACTCCGACTGCGGCGAGGAGCCAGTACAGCTCGGTCGCGGCCTGCGGGAGCATCTGGACGTTGAAGCGGATGAGCCCGTACCCGCCGAGCTTCAGGAGGATCCCGGCCAGGATGACGGACCCGCCCGTCGGCGCCTCGACGTGGGCGTCGGGCAGCCAGGTGTGCAAGGGCCAGGTCGGCAGCTTCGTGCCGAAGGCGACGAGCAGGCCCACGAAAATCAAGTCGCCGATCGAGCCAATCGGGATCGGCGTCGTCGCGATGAGCGTCGTCATGTCGAACGTGTGCGGGCTCGAGTAGAAGTAGAACGCGAACACGGCGAGGAGGAGCGGCACCGACGCGAGGAAGGTGTACATGAAGAACTTGATCGCCGCGTATTTCCTTCGCGGCCCGCCCCAGACCGCGATGAGGAAGTACATCGGCACGAGGCCGACCTCCCAGAAGATCAGGAACTGGAACAAGTCGAGCGACAGGAAAACCCCGCTCACGGTCGTCTCCATGAACAGGAACATCGCGAAGAACGCGGGCACGCGGTGGTGCTCGCCCCACGAGACGGCGAGGGCGAGCGGCGTCAGGAGGGCGTTCAGGAAGACGAGGACCACGGAGAGCTCGTCCGCCGCGAGGAAGTAGTGGACGCCGACCGTCGGCACCCAGTCGTACCGCTCGGCGGCGTAGTACACGTGGCCGCCGCTCGCGACGGAGGCGAGGGAGAACCAGTCCGGCCGCAGGAATCCAATCAGGAGGATCGTCGCCAGGCCGAGGACGATCAGCGAGATCGCCATGGAGACGCCCCGCGCGGCTCGATCCGACCGCGTGGCGTACGCCAGGAGCGCGCCGATCGACGGGAGGAAGACGATGAGCGTGAGGATCGGGAAGTCGATCAGCATGTCACACGGCTCCGAGCCACGGGAAGGAAGCGCTCGTGTACGCGTTGATCAGGCCGAGGAACGGGATCGGGAAGAAGCCGACGACGAACACGAGGGCCACCAGCACGACGTAGGAGACGCGCTCCCAGGGCAGGAGGTCGTGCGGCTTCCCGAGTTTCTCCGGGACGTCCCCGAGGAGGATTCGTTGCATCGTGTAGACGTAGTACGCGGCCGTTACGACGATCGACAGGAGTGGAATGATGATGAGCCGACGCATCGGATCCAGGTTCTGGGATCCGTACGCCCCGACGAAGACCATGAACTCGGACCAGAAGGAATTCAAGCCGGGCAAACCGAGCGATGCGAAGAAGCCGATCGCGAGGACGAGCGAGAACTGCGGCATCGCCTTGGCGAGCCCCTGCAGCTCCGGGATCTCCCGCGTGCCGGTGCTGTGCTTGACGGACCCGGCGAGCATGAACAGGATCGCTGTGATGATGCCGTGGTTGAACAGCTGGAAGATCGCACCTTGCACGCCAATCACGGTCAGGCTCGAGGCCCCGAGCAGGACGAATCCCATGTGGCCGACGGAGCTGTATGCGATCAGCCGCTTGAGGTCCGTCTGCGCGAGGCACACGAAGGCGGCGTAGACCATCGAGACCGTGCCGAGAATCGCGAGGAGCCACCAAAGTTCCTTCGTCGCGTCGGGGAACATGCCGAGATCGATCCGGAAGAGCCCGTAGCCGCCCATCTTCAGGAGGACTCCCGCCAGGAGGACGGACCCGCCCGTCGGCGCCTCGACGTGGGCGTCGGGCAGCCAGGTGTGCAGGGGCACCGACGGCAGCTTCACGATGAACCCGAACAGGAAGGCGGCGAACACCGGCAGCTGCGCACCGAGTGTAAGGTATGGCACCGCGCCGCCCATCACGTGGCGCAACGCGCCGTGCAGGAATACGGTCATGTCGAACGTCGGCGCGCTGACGCCGGTCACGGCGAGGTTCACGTCTCTGCTGTAGAACCAGTACAGCGAGAAGATCGAGAGGAGCATGATGACGAAGCCGACGTGCGTGAAGAGGAGGAACTTCAGCGCCGCATACCGCCGGTTCGACCCGCCCCAGATCCCGATGAGGAAGAACATCGGGAGCAGGACGAGTTCCCAGAATACCGCGAAAAGGACGAAATCCAGAGACTCGAACACCCCGACCAGCGCCATCTCGAGGAAGAGGAAGAGCCCGAAGAAGGCCCGCGGCCGGTGCACTTCGTCCCAGTGGAACACGATCGCGAGGGTTGTGAGGAGCGCCGTGAGCCAGATCAGGGGTACGCTCAGCCCGTCGACGCCGACGATGTAGTTGAGCCCGAACTGCGCCCACCACCCCTGCCGCTCGACGTAGAAAAGCGGTACGTAGGGCGCGCCGGTCAGGGCGGAACTCGCAGGCACCTCCGCGACCGGTGGGCCGATCAACCCGGCCCAGTTCGGCTGGATGAGCGCCGCAAGGAGCAGCGACGCAACGGCGAGCTCGACGAGGCTGAATCCGAGGGCGGTGAGCTTCGCGATGCGCTGCGTCGCGCCGACCCCCCAGCCGACGCCCGCGCCGACCGCGGGGATGAGCAGCAGGAGGGTGAGGACGATCGACACGCTCATCGACCCCCGAAGAGCCGCAAGAACACGCCCGCATAGATGATCGCCGCCACGACGACGATGCCCACGACGATGACCCACGCGTAGCTCTGCACCTGTCCCGTCTGCCGGGTCCTGAGGCGCCAGCTCGTCCGGACCGTCTCGAGGCTCACCGCGTTCACGGCGCCGTCGATCACGCGGCGGTCGAACGCGTCCGTGCCACGTGCGGTCGCCATGCCACCCCGGCCGACCGCGTTCACGATTCCGTCGATCACTTTGCGGTCGAACCAGTCGAGCCCCCGCGCAGCTCCATACACAACGGTCCGTCCGAACGCATCGTACGCATCATCAATCCAGTACCGCTTCGTGAGCATCTTGTGCACGAACGCTCCGGACGGAGAGGCGGTGAAGCGCTCGGCGGGAATCCGCTTCGTCGCGTAGACGGCCCAGGCGAGCGCGAGGCCGAGGACCGCGACGCCCATCGAGAGCGCCTCGAGGACGTACTCTTGAAGCGGTACGCCGACCAGCGGGTAGCCGGCTTTCGGCGACTCGAAGAACACGAGGTTCCCGAAGCCTTGCATCGGGTAGGCAAGGAGGCCGGACGCGAGAGCGAACCCCGCGAGGATCATCAGCGGCACCGTCATGACCCGCGGCGACTCATGCGGGTGCTCGTGTCCGCGGTACTCCCCGTGGAAGGTCATGAACCAGAGGCGGAAGATGTAGAAGGCGGTCAGGAACGCGGTGACGACGCCGAACGCGTACAACAGGTAGAAGCCGGGTTGCTCCGCGCCGGCCTCGAACGTCACCGAGAGGATCTCCCCCTTGCTGAAGAACCCGCTGAATGGGACGATGCCGGCGAGGGCGAGGGCGCCGAAGAGCATCGTCTTCGAGGTGATCGGGAGGTGATGCGAGAGCCCGCCCATCTCCCGCATATCGTTCGTGTGCACGGCGTGGATGACGCTGCCGGCGCCGAGGAAGAGGAGCGCCTTGAAGAATGCGTGGTTGAACAGGTGGTAGAGCGCCGCGCTGTAGCCCGCAGAGTTCACCGGTTCGCCGCGGACGGACTCCGTCGCCATGAGGTACGCGCCGGCACCGAGGCCGAGGAACATGTACGCGAGCTGGGAGATCGTTGAGAAGGCGAGCACGCGCTTGATGTCGACGTTGACCACGGCCATCGTCGCGGCGAAGAGGGCGGTGAAGCCGCCGATCGCGGCGATGACGAGGATCGCGGTGAAGGGCGGCTCGACGGGGGCGAGCGGCACGAGGAAGACGAACGACCGCGCGACGAGGTAGACGCCGGCCTTGACCATCGTCGCCGCGTGGATCAAGGCGCTGACCGTGGTCGGGCCCTCCATCGCGTCGGGAAGCCACGCGTGGAGCGGAAACTGCGCGCTCTTGCCGACCGCGCCCCCGAAGAGCAGGAGCGGGATGAGGGTCAGGAGCTGCGGCGTGAGGGTGTTCGGGTAGAGGCTCGCCATCTTGCCTTGGATTTCGCTGAAGGACAAGGTGCCGAACACGTTCCAGATGACCAGGACGCCCACGAGGAACAGGACGTCCCCGACGCGGGTCACGAGGAACGCCTTCTTCGCCGCCGCGGCGGCCTCCGGCTTCGAGTACCAGAAGCCGATGAGCAGGTACGAGCACAGGCCCATGATCTCCCAGAAGATCAGGAGTTGCAGGAAGTTGTCCGCGCTCACGGTCCCCAGCATTCCGGTCGCGAAGAGGCTGACTTCCGCGTAGTACCGCGCCTTGCCGTCCTCCTCGTGCATGTAGCCGAGCGAGTACACGAAAATCAGGAGACACAGGAAGGACACGAGGACGAGCATCAACGAGCTCAGGTTGTCGATCAGGAGCGAGATCTTGATCGAGGTCTCCGGGAGGAGGCTCGGAATCCAGACGTAGCCCGGGATCGTCTGCGGGATGAAGCCGCCGCCGAGCCCGCCTTGCTGGAGGACCTGGATGAAGACGTACATCGAGAGGACGAACGAGCCCGTCATCGCGCCGACCGCGATCGTACCGCCGCCCTCCGGCAGACGCCGGCCGACGAGACCGATGACGAGGAACGCCCCGAGGGGCAACAACAGGATGAACCAGACGACCCACTCGTACGCGATCACGACTCACCACTTCAGGAAACGGACCTTGTCCAGCTCGATCGTGCCGTGGGTCTGGTAGATCGACAGGAATACGGCGAGCCCGACCGCCGCTTCCGCCGCGGCGACCGCGATCCCGAGGAGCGCGAACACCTGACCGCTCGCATCGCCGCTGTACGAACTGAACGCGACGAAATTCAGAATCGACGCGTTCAGGATGATCTCGATCGACATCAGGACAATGATCCCGTTCCGGCGGGCGAGGACGCCGTAGAGGCCGATGCAGAGGAGCATCGCGGACAGGAGCAGTTCATACTGAAGCGGAATCAAGGGCCCACCTTCCCGGGCTCGTCCATCTTGGCGAGGTAGACGCCGCCGATCATCGCGGCCCCGAGCAGGATGGCGATCAAGATGATAGTGATCGCGAAGCCCTCGAACATCTGATTCGCGATCCCGTTGTTCGACGTCGCGTTCGGATCGTACACCGGGATCGAGGTCGGGGAGCTCGGCCAGTTCACGTTCCCCAGGAACGACGCCGCCATGACCAGGAACAAGGCAGCCGCCGCGAGGACGACGAGGAACTCCCGCGCGTTCACGGTCCACCCTCCGGCCCCGGCTCGTCCATGATCGTCCTCCGGGTCAGCATGATCCCGAAGACGAAGAGCACGGGCACCGCGCCCGCATACACAATGATCTGGATGAGGAACACGAACTCACTCAGGAAGAGAAGATAGATCGCGCCAATCGTCACGAGGGTCATCGCGAGCCAGAACGCCGCGCGGACCATCCGCTTGTTGATGACGACCAGGATCGAGCCGACGACCTCGAACGCGCTTAGTACGAAGAACGCGATGAGCTCCCAGTCAACGTCCACCACGTGCCTCCCTCCCGATGATGCGCTCACGGCCCAACTGCCGCTCACCCCACGGCCCAGAGACCCGACGCAATCGCGGCGGCCGCGAGGATGATCGCCACGAGGGAATACGGGATCAACTTCCGCCACCCGATGTTCAGGATCTGGTCGATCCGCACGCGGGGCACGGACCACGAGATCCAGATGAAGACGACGGAAACCAGATAGATCTTCAGGACGAACCAGGCCTCTTCCGGGACGATCGGCACGGGGACGCCGCCAACCGACAACGTCGTGAACACGGGCCCGCTCCAGCCGCCGAGGTAAAGGATCGCGATGAGCGCGGCGCCTGCGATCATCCGGAGCCACTTGAACCCGAAGACGAGGCCGAATCGCATGCCCGAGTATTCCGTCGTCCACCCCTCGACGAGCTCGGCTTCCGCTTCCGGGATGTCGAACGGGATGCGCTCCATCTCCGCCATCATCGACACGCTGAACACGACGAAGCCCAGGATCTGCGGCGAGAAGATGTACCACGCGGGGATCGCGAGCGGTCCCAGGGAGACCAAGGTGCGCTCTTGCTGTCTAACGATGATGAGCGGGTTGAGGGAGCCGGTGAAGAACACGAGGGCGATGACCGAGAGGATCATCGGGATCTCGTAGGCCATGAGCATCGCCGCGGCGCGCAGTCCGCCGACGAGGGTGTACTTGTTGTTCGCGGACCAACCCGCGATGAGGATGCCGAGGGGCGCGAGCGAGAACGCGGCGAAGATGAACAGGATCCCGAGGTCCAGGTTCGCGACATAGAATCCGCTGCTCCACGGGAGGGCCGCGAAGATCATGAGCGTCGACGAGGCGATGAGGACGGGGGAGATGTGGAACATCGCGGAGTCCGCGTTCCGCGGGGTGATGTTCTCCTTCTGCAGGAGCTTGACGCCGTCCGCGATGTTCTGCAAGTATCCGGTGCCGCGATGGGTCGGTCGATGGGCCCGATTGAACGGCCAGAACGGGAGCGACCAGATCGAGATCATGATGCCGTATCGATCCTGGAGGCGGCTGTAGAACTTCCGCTCGACCCACATCATTGTCAGGAGGTTGATCAGCGTCGCCCAGATGACCATGACCGTGACGGCGATGAGCCATGTGATGAGGACGATGAGCAATTCTGACTGGAGCAGCCCCATCCCGAGTCGCTGGCGAGCGATCGGGTCGAACCACTGGGCGAGTCCATTTAGAGGCGGTATCAGCCCCGCAAGCGCGTACAGGATCTGATCGATGACCCAGACAATCGCGAGGACGAGGACCACGCACACGTCGAACAGATTCGGGATCAGGGGCGCACTCGTCACTTATCCATCTCCCCGACGCAGACGT
Source organism: Thermoplasmata archaeon (assembly GCA_035636315.1). Classification (GTDB taxonomy): domain Archaea; phylum Thermoplasmatota; class Thermoplasmata; order RBG-16-68-12; family RBG-16-68-12; genus RBG-16-68-12. Next base: position 4,713 of record DASPZJ010000071.1, on the reverse strand, counting down.
CCACGGACCCGAGGATCGCGACCGAGTCGGCGAGCTTGTTGCCGCGCAGCATGATCGGGGTCGCGGCCATCGTGCAGAAGACCGGGCTGCGGATCTTCACGCGGTACGGCCGGTCATCGCCGTCGCCGATCACATAGAACAGGGCCTCGCCCCGCGAGTCCTCCGTCTTCGCGCACCCCTCGCCCTCCGCGCGGCGCGGAGCCTTCACGCGGTACGGGCCGGTCTTCGGCATCTTCTCCAGAGCCTGGAGGATGATCTGACACGACTCCCGCAACTCGTTGAACCGGCACACGAACCGGGCATACGAGTCGCCGGCCCCGCCATCGTGCCACACCTGCGGCTCGAAGTCGATCTCCTCGTATACCTCGTACGGGTCGAGGCGGCGCAGGTCGACGTTCACGCCGCACGCGCGCAGGTTCGGTCCAGTGACGCCCCAGTCGATCGCCTCCGCGGCGGAGATCTTCCCGACCCCTTCCGTGCGCATGTGGAAGACCTTCGATTGCTGGAAGACCCGCTGGTACTCGTTGTCCACCTTCTCGAGAAAGTGCTCGATGCTCCGCCGACACATCGCCTCGAAGTTATCCGGCAGGTCGTTGCGGACCCCGCCGACCCGCGGATAGTTCTGGTTCATCCGCGCGCCGGACATCAACTGAATGAGATCGAGGAACAGCTCCCGCTCCCGCAGAGCCCACAGGAGTCCCGTGAGCAGGCCGAGGTCCGGGCCGTAGGCGGCGAGCCACATCAGGTGCGACGCGATCCGTTGAAGTTCGAGCGCTACGACGCGGATCCACTGGCCCCGCTCCGGGGTCTCGATGCCCATCATCTTCTCGACCGCGAGGCAGTACGCGTGGGACCACGTGATCGACGAGACGTAGCAGAGGCGGTCCGTCAAGACGACGTTCTTCTGGAACTCGCGGACCTCCATGATCTTCTCGTAGCCGCGATGGAGGTACCCGATCTCCGGTTTCGCGTCCGTGACCGTTTCCCCGTCGACCTGGACCTTCATGTTCCAGAGCCCGTGGGTCATGGGGTGCTGGGGCCCCATGTTGATCCAGAACTCCGTCATCACTTGCCCCCCCGGAGCTTGCGGCGGGTGATGTACTGCCGGTCGACCTCCTGAGCGAACTCCTTCCGGAGCGGATGGAACTTGAAGTCCTCCGGCAACAGGATGCGCGTGAGGTTCGGATGGCCCGTGTATTCGACGCCCATCAGGTCCCACATCTCCCGTTCGAGGAAGTCCGCGGCATGCCAGAGGCCCGTCAGGGTCGCGATCTTCGGGTCGTCGTACGGGATCTGCGCGTTCACCTGGACCATGCAGCCGTTGTAGTAGTTCTCGATGTGGTAGATGCTTTCGAAGTGGTCCTTCCAGTCGACCGCGGTGACACACGAGAGATGCTCGAAGCCGAGCGTGTCCTTCAGGTACGTGCACACCGGGACGAGCTCGGCCCGGTCGATCACGATCTCGACGAGGCGCTCGCGGACGACCTTCGCATCCTTCAGCTTCGCACCGAAGGCAACCTTCAGCTGCGCGAGGACCTCCTTCTCGGCCCCGGGCACGGATCGACCCGTGATCGACGGAGAGGACGTGACGACCGCGCTCATATCTGGATGACCTCCTCCTTCTTGAGCGCGTATTGGGTGGCGACGAACATGATCCCGAGGAACAGGAAGATCGAGAACTTGGCCACGGGCGATACGGAGTTCAGGAGGCCGCCCCACGCGAAGGCCCAGAGGAGGAGGAAGATCGCGGCGACGTCGAAGATGACGAAGATGAGCGCGAACATGTAGTATTGGAAATGAAACTGGATCTGCGCGACGCCCTCCGGAACCTCGCCGCACTCGTAGGTGAGGTCCTTAAGCGGCGTCGGGTGGTCGGGTCGGAACAGACGCGTTGCGAAGAACGTGCCGAGCGGGAACAGCAGGGCAACGACAGCAAAAATCACGACGGGCACGTAGCTTTCCAGCACCATGTCCATCGCGTGGAAAATTGGTCGGGCTATTAAACCTTTGTCGGGGCACGCGACCCTCGTGTTTTCTCCCGTAACGCGGTCTCGCGTTGCGTCTCGAAGATACGTGGACTCGTACGCCGAAAATCCTCTCCGAACATTGGCACAACGATTTATATCGAGGGATTTCAATGGTCTCGTTCGGATGGCGGCGGAGAGGCTTCTCCCACCCGGGCAGCGGGAGGTTCGGAAATGGCCGAGGCTCGACCTGGGCATTGTCCCCCGCTTCGACCCGAAGGAGTGGGACCTCCGCGTAGACGGCTCGGTCGACAAGCCGACCCGCTTCACGTACGACGAGTTCCTGCGACTTCCGTCCGCAAAAGTGGTCTCTCCGTTCCATTGCGTCACGGGCTGGACCACGTTCGACAACGAGTGGGTCGGGGTCACGGTCCGCGAAGTGGCGGAGCGCGCGCAGATCCGCTCGACCGCCCGCTTCGCGACCTTCCGGTGCGGGGACGGCTACACGACGTCCCATCCGCTCAACGCCCTCTACGATTCCGACGTCCTCCTCACGTACCAGTGGGACGGCAAGCCGCTCCCGATCGAACATGGGGGCCCCGTCCGGCTCCTCGTGCCCAAACGCTACGCGTACAAGAGCGCGAAGTGGGTGCGCGCCGTCACGTTCACGGACGAGGAAGAGCTCGGATACTGGGAGGTCCGGGGGTACAGCAACACCGCGGATCCGTTGACCGAGGACCGCTACTCCTTCTGATGGCTCTCGCTCCCGTGCATTTGTGGAAAGTAGATAAGCCGATCCCTCTTGGCAGCGATGACGGCCGTGGCAAAGGTCGCTTCGGAGGAGGACCGCCCGAGTGAACGGCGGATGACATTCTTCGAGCATATCGAAGAACTCCGGCAGCGGCTCAAAGTGATCGTCATCGTGATCGTGGTGCTGTTCGCGCTGTTCCTCACGACCGGAATCGGTTCCGTGACCGTCTCGGGGACGCAGATTCCGATGCTCATCCCCGCCCTCGGGCCGACCAACCCGAACGTCGCAACGCAATTCGTCGTCGCCATGAAGAATTATCTTGTGCCGGAGAGGGTCGGAGGGATCCCGCTAAACTTCAGTTTCGCACCGCCTTGGGACGCGTACGTGGTCATGTTCAAGGTCGCCTTCTTCCTAGCGGCCGTCGTCGGCTCGCCGGTCATCGTGTACGAGCTGGGACAATTCATCGGACCTGCACTGAAGCCGTCCGAAAAACGACTCATCCTTCGAATCACCGTCCCGGTGGTCTTACTGTTCCTCTCCGGCGTCGCGCTGTGCTTCATCGTCGTCTTGCCTTTCACCTTCAACCTCCTCTATTCGGTGCAGACCGTCCTCGGTGCGAACTTCCTGGTCCTCTATGGTGACGACTTCATCGACTTCGTCCTGCTATTCACCCTCGCGTTCGGCCTTGCGTTCCAGCTTCCGGTGCTCATGTATGGCCTATCGGCCCTTGGGATTGTGTCGTCCGACTTCTGGAAGAAGTATTGGCGCTTCGCGGCGATTGCGATCTTCCTGTTCGGCGCGATTATCACGCCAGATGGCAGTGGCATCACCATGTTCCTCGTCGCCCTACCGATGCTCGCCCTCTACGTCGTCGGGTATGGGGCCGCCGTCCGGGTCGAGCACACACGGGCACGTGCGAAAGGATGATAACCCGGTCGTCCTTAGGAGCAAAGGGAGGCCGAAGAAGTGTCCGCGTTTTCGCCGATTGACATCGCGGCCCAGATCGAAGGCATCGAGTGGGTGGTCATCCTGATCATCATCGCGGTGCTGCTGCTCTTCGGACCGTCGAAGCTGCCGGAGCTCGCGCGGGGTGTCGGTCGCGCACTCGGTGAATTCCGAAGGGGCCGAATGGAAATCGAGCGAGAGATCAGCACGGAACTGTCGACGATGGACGCGCGCGACATGCGGATGCGCGTCGAGAAGGCCGCAGGCGCGCTTGGCGTGTCGGCCGGCGGCCGGAGCGAGATGCAGTTGAAGCTCGACATCGCGCGCGCGGTCGACAAGGCCCAAGACGAACAGGTCGTCTCCGCAGCGCAGGCGATGGGCGTGTACAGTTCCGGCTCGGACGTCACCCGCCTGAAGGAACAGATCATCAAGGCGCTCAACGTGTGACGGTTTTCTCCCGGTGTCGCAGGGTCGCACGTTAGCTTTATCCCGAGCGAGAGTCTACCCGCGAACGTCCCCCGGAGCAGGGCCCATGGCGAGCCTCGATTATGCGTATCGCCGACTCGTGAACACCCTCGGGCCCGAGCGCGTTGCGCGCTCCGAATTCGAGCGGATGGTCTACAGCCACGACTTCGCATCGCTCCCGAAAGTGGCCCTGCTTCAATGGAAGCTCTATCCCGATTTCGTCGCCCTGCCGCAGACGACGGAGGAGGTCGCGGCCCTCGTCAAACTGAGTGACGAGAGCCTGCTGCAGATCACGCCCCGAGGAGGCGGGACCGGATGGTATGGCGGCTCCGTCCCCAACCGCGGTGGCGTGATGATCGACATGCGGAAGATGAACCACGTCGTCGCGTTCGATCCGGACGGTCGGAAGGTCACCGTGGAGGCGGGCGTGACCTGGAAAGACCTCGAGGACTTCCTGGAGGCGAAAGGCTTCGCTCTCCCAGTCGTCCCAGTCAACGCGATCGGCAGCACGGTGGGCGGCGCGATCAACTCCGGGAGCAGCGGGTTCGGCGCTCCCCGTGGCGGCAGTCTGTGCGACGCGATCGCGTT
>DASPZJ010000070.1:0-35598 GCA_035636315.1 Thermoplasmata archaeon | reverse complement strand
TTTCCCGAGAGTATTCCCCACCTGAGGGCAGATTATCCGCGTGTTACTGAGCCGTCCGCCGAGGTCTTGCACCTCTCGACTCGCATGTCTTAAGCGAACTCCCATAGCGGTGCCCGCCGGCAGGATCAACCGGAGTTGATCTCGCGCGACGGATATTACGCCATCTCAAAGGAATCTTGGCGAGGTAGCTCGAACATACCTCTGCCTTGATCGCGAGCGTCGGGTTCGAGAGGGCACGCGCCCTGCAAAGGGCGCGGGTTTCTCAAACCTCCACAGTGTCGGCCGCGTCAGAAGGGGGCCCGTCACAAATCGGGGCCTTCGCCGAAAGCGGCCACCACGGACTCGGGCGACGGTGACTCGAATAGTTCGTCGCCTTTGCCGAGTCTTTCAACAGATACCGGAGCGGGCTATATGAGTCTTTCGACTTGCCTTCGTATGGAGTCCTCGGGGCTAGCAGTACTGATACCAACGGGGATCGGACATCCCGCCGTGCAGCTCGTCCGAGATCGCTCGGATCGGGATGACGGGCATCGAGTACGTCGCGGGGGGATGCACCACCTGCGCGCCGACGAACCCTGTGCCGTTCAATGGGTTCACGTCGCCGACGAGGAGAAGCGGATCGAATTGCGAGTCGTGGCACACGCAGTACACCGGGTCCTGACCGTACACGTCGTACGTCGGCGGCGACACGGTGTAAGTCCGCGGTGGCGGCGGATCGGAGACCACATGCCACCCCGGGTAGCAACAGAGGTGTGTGCATCGGTCGAAGAGCGCCACAATCCGGATGTTGCGCAAGGGATCGTCGTAGAACAGATTGAACCCGGCGGGGAGCCCGTACGGGCCTGGATCGGGGGACCGGAAATACGTGCCGCCGCGAAGGACTCGAATTATCAGGGCCGGGAAGCCGGTTCGCGGGACATAGGTGCCGTCCGCGCGAAACAGCCCCTTCCAGACCGCAGTCGCACCTTGCCATTCCGCGAAGTCCGTTACCCGCACCGCGGTTCCCGCCCTCGAATTCCACCATTGATCGGTCGGGAATTTCGTATACATGAGCCGGTCCTCGACGATCCTATTGAACGGCATCGGGGCGGGAAGGAGCGTCCGGGCGAGGCTCAGCACCGCCCACCCCTCCGCCGCCTGTGCGGCGGCTGCGGCTCCTAGCACGAGACCGGTTTCAATCCACTCGCGACGCGTCAACGGCCTCTTTGACGGCAGCGCCGACAAATCCGATTCCTCGGGGCGGACCCGAACGGGGCCCGCCGAAGTTCAACCCCTCCACCCGTTCTTGAACCTATGGTACGAGTTGTCATGCCGGCGGATTCGTCAGGGACTCGAGCAGCTCGATCACGTCACGGTCGCCCTCCGCGTTGAAGCGCGCTCCAGACGGAGCGAGACCGACGCGGACCGAAAACGCCGTGGGCGGGAGGACTGCGAACATCGCCTCGTCGGTCCAATCGTCGCCCGCCGCGAGGAGGAAGTCCCACGGCTCCCCGGAGAGACGGGTCGCAAAGTACGTGCCCTTGTTCACTCCACCGCGGCGAATCTCGACGACACGATTCCCGGACAGCACCTGCAGATCGAGGCTCGCGGTGAGCGACGTCAAGACGTCGACGAGCTCCCTCGCCGCGGCCGTCCCCGTCTCGATGTCGACCGACCGGTAGTGCCATGCGAGCGAGAAGTCTTTCTCTTCGACGGCGGAGCCGGGCAGCCGCTCGACGAAGCGATCGATGAACGGCCGCACCCGATCCTTCCACTCCACGTCCGCGGAGAGCATCGCCTTCCACTCGGGGTCCCCGCGGTCGCGCACCCATGCGCCGTGCTCCCCAATCAGGGTGATGGGGATCTCGCCGAACCACCGGGCCAAATCCCGGCGGGAGCGGCCACTCACCAACGCGACATGATTTGCGGAGTCGGACGCGAGGTCCTTGAGGATTCGGGCGACCCGCAGGTCCGGGGGGACCGCATCGCGATCGATGGAGAACGGGACGAGGGTGCCGTCATAGTCGAGGAGGAGGAGACGCCTCCTTGCGGTGCGGTAAGCTTGGCGGATCTGATCCGTGTGTGCGGCGGAGAGTCGCTTGACCGCGAGGTCCTCGGAGAGCCGGACGACGTCATCGAAACGTTCGAGGAACCGCATCGCCCAGGTCCGCGCGTCGTATCGTCGGAGGCGGTCCTGCATCGCCCGGATGCGGGCCGCCTGCTCCTCGACGGGCATCGTCAGGGCGCGGCCGATCGCACTCACGATCTCGTCCACATCGTTTGGGTTCACGACGAGCGCCTCGAGCAGCTCCCGCGAGGCACCGGCCATCTCGCTCAGGATGAGGACGCCGTTCGGGTCCTGTCTCGAGGCGACGTACTCCTTCGCGACGAGGTTCATCCCGTCCCGGAGCGGCGTGATCAGCGCGACGTCGCTCGCCCGGTAGAGGCCCAGGAGCTCTTCGAAGTCGAGCTGGCGGTACAGATACCGGATGGGCGTCCACGCGAGCGTCCCGTAGCGGCTGTTGATCCGGCCGACCCGCTCGTCAATCTCCCGCTTGAGGCGGGCGTACTCGGCCACGCGCTCCCGCGACGGGACGACGGCGAGGACGTACGCCACCTTGCGGCGCCACTCCGGATGCGACTCGAGGAACCGGCCGAACGCCTCGAGCTGCTCCGGGATGCCCTTCGTGTAGTCGAGGCGGGAGATCGAGAAGAGGAGCTTCGACGACCCGAGGGCCTTGCGGAGCCGCGCGATCGAACTGACCGCCGCCGGTCCGACCGGCGTAGAGGCGAACGTCTCGACGTCGATCCCCAGGGGGAAGACGTCGGCCTGGACGACGCGGTGTTCCGCCGTGATCGTCCCGATGCGACTCTCGTATCCGAGACCGCGCCGCACGCTCCCGACGAACGCGCGCATGTAATCGTACGTGTGGAACCCGATCAGGTCGGCGCCGAGCATGCCCCGCAGGAGTTCGCGGTGCCACGGCAGGAGACGGAAGACGTCGTACGGCGGGAACGGGATGTGCAGGAAGAATCCGATCCGCGCGTCCGGGGCGCGCTCGCGGATCATCTGCGGCACGAGGAGCAGCTGGTAGTCGTGAACCCATACGACGTCATCCGGGCGGAGCGCATGCGCCACTTCGTCGGCGAAGCGCTCGTTCACCTCGCGGTACGCGGCCCACTCCGACGCCGAGTACCGCGCGTACGTCGAGAAGGAGTGGAACAGGGGCCACAGCGTCCCGTTCGAGAAGCCGGCATAGAACGACCGGGCGAGCTTTCGAGAGAGGAACACGGGATGGCAATCGAACTCCTCCTCAAGTCGCGTTGCGACTTCGGGAGACTCGGCGGGGTCGACATCGCCGGGCCAGCCAAACCAGCGCGCGCCGTGCTCCCGGTAGAACGACGCGAGGCCCGCCGCGACGCCGCCCGGATTCACGCGGACGTCGAGCCGGTCCCCGACCCGCTTCAGCGTAACCGGGAGGCGGTTCGATACGAGGAGGAGGGTCATGGTCACCGAACCCAACGCGATTCGCAAGGACGAACCGGGCGCGACGCAGGAGCCCATGCCTCGCGATCCTACGAAGGAGTCGCATTCCTCACGAAGCACCCGGCGTAATAATGTTGTCCTCGACAATCGTCCAACGAAGCGCAGGTTTGCGGCTTCCGACGATTTTCTCCGATGGACCGCGGCGTCGCGGACCTGGAGCGGGCGAGTCCCGAAAGCGTTTATAGCTCGGTCCTCGATGGGCCGCGCCTGCGGGGATCGCCTAGCCTGGTAGGGCGCGGGGTTGCTAACCCCGTGCGCTCTGCGCTCGGGGGTTCAAATCCCCCTCCCCGCGCGGTTGTCGGACCATGAGGGTGCGCACGTACGACGAGATCGACCCGGTCGATGCGTTCCGGCTCAGCCTCGTCGCGTTCGGGAGCGCGTGGGACGAGGCGACGATCCGTCGGGTCCGGTCGAGCGACCCCCGGTACCTGAAGGAGTTCGCCCTCTATGCGGAGGAACGCGGTCGGATCCTCGCGCAGGTCGTTCCGTTGCGGTTCCCCGTCCGCTTGGCGAGCGGCGTCGAGGAGGTCGGCGGCGTGGCGGGCGTCTGCTCGCATCCGTCCGTTTGGGGGCAAGGATTCGCCCATCGCCTCATGGAGGCGGCCCACACGCGCTTCCGCGAGCTCGGGTTTCGAATCTCGACGTTGACGACGAGCCGCAACATCCGAGGGTATCACGTCTACGCGAAGATGAGCTATGTGGATCTGGCGCCATTCCGAAACGGCGTGCGACGAGTGACCGGTCGAACCCCACCCAAGGGATACCGCCTCCGTACCGCATCGCGGCGCGACGTGCCAGCGATCCATGCCCTCTATCGTGCGCACACCCGGAAGATGCTCGGATGGACGGAGCGGCCGGCCAAGTTCCTCGAATGGAGCCTCCGCCGGCGCCACGACTACCTCGAGCGATTTCGCGTCCTCGTTCGCGGAGGCGAGGTCGTCGGGTACCTCCGCACGCGACCGCACGAGGGCGTGACGATGGAGGAGGTCGTCGCACCGAGCTTCCGGGATTTCCGCGCCGCGGTAACGCTCATGGAATCGCGTTCGCGGCGGGAGCTCGTGACCGTCAACTGGATCACGGCCGAAGAGGACGCGGCCCGATTCCGCCGCCTCGGCTACGCCGTGGATGGGCCCATCCCCGATTCGACGATGGCCCTTTCCCTGACCGGCGAGCTCATCGCCGCCGATCTGCCCCGGCTCTTCGGAGGAACCTCGGGCCGCTTCGTCCAGTATCCCACGGACGACTTCTAGATGGAGCCAGGCGCGGTTCGCCATCCTCGAACCCATTGGCAGCGGGCGAATGTCTTTGTACTGCGCGATCGATTCCCTCCCGATGCCTAAGTTCATCGACGCACATGCCATGAATCCCCTGACGGCGGAACAACTTCGCGAGGCCCAACGCTCTCCGACGGACGAGTTCGGCGTGAGCCACCACGATATCCTGTACAGCGAGGCGGAGAACAAGCTGTATTGTGTGCTCGACGCGCCGGACGTGGAAGCGATCGAGAAGCACCACGCGAAAATCGGGGTCCGTTGCGACTGGATTCACGAGGTCGAGTCCACCCGGGAGTGAGCGCGTCGGGGCGGGGAGGCGTTCGCCGCAGTCTGGCGCAACCTCGCCCCGGAGACCGCTCGGCGCCCTCCTCCGCGGTCAATAATCCGGTCCCTGAGAACCACGGGGAACGATTAAAGAAGGGACCTGCGGGATGGCGGAGCGCCCTCCATGGCCCGGGAACCGTTCAAGGTCAAGGTCGTCCTCCTCGGCGACGGCGGCGTCGGAAAGACATCGCTCGTCCGCCGATTCGTCGTCGACCAGTACTCGGACGACTACATCACGACCGTCGGCACGAAGGTCTCGAAGAAGAGCGTGAACGTCGGCTCGGCCCTCGACGAGGTCGAGATGATCATGCAGATCTGGGACGTCCTCGGACAGAAAGGATACAGCGGCGTCCAGGAGACCGCGATCAAGGGCGCCCAGGGCGTCCTCGTCGTGTACGACGTGACGAGCGCCGAAAGCCGCCGCGCGATCGACGACTACTGGATGCCCGCGGTCTGGCGCCTCGCCGGCGTCATCCCGATGGTCCTGGCCGCGAACAAGTCCGACTTGGCCGAGGACCGCGTCTGGGCGGAAGAGTACCTGTATTTCCTCGCGCAGAAGTACACCTGCCCCGGCATCCTGACCTCCGCGAAGACGGGCGACAAAGTCGAGTCTGCCTTCAAGGCCCTCGGAGATCAGATCCTGCGGGCGGCCCATCACGCCGTGAAGCACATCGACCTGGTGACGCCGCCGCAGGAGCCGGTCGATCGCCTGATCCGGGTGACGGACAAGATCATGACGGACTTCTGCTACCGCATGGGCGGCGTCGAGACGGGCATGCCGATCGTGAAGCGCCAGCTCGGGCTGGCGGGCCTCGACGTGCGCGCGCCGACCGCCGAGGCGATCCGCGCCCTGATCAACCGCCTCGCCACGGTCGAGCAGGACTTCAAGGCGCCCGAGGAGATCGAGGCGAACCGCGACCGCCGGCTCGGGTGGCTCGACGGGCCGGACCTCTAGGTCCTCGTCCGAACGTCACGCTTTCAAGGGGAAGTTCTTCTCGCCCGCCCGAATCGGGACCGAGAGCCAGTTCTCCCGCGGCGGGAACGGGCACACGTAGGCCTCGCTGTAGGCGCAATACGGGTTGTACGCGAGATTGAAGTCGATCACGTACTCGTCCGTGGGAGCTTCCTCGAGGTCGAGGTACCGCGCCGCACCGTACGTCTCCTTGCCCGACGTCGCGTCGCGGAACGGGACGAAGAGGCTCTCGTCCTCGTGTTGATGGCCCGGTTGGGGGAGGGACTTGTACGCGGCGAGGCGCTGCTTGGTCCCTTCGATCTCGAATTCGAAGACGCCGTGGCGAATCATGTCGCGAGGCACGCCCTTGGACGTCGCAAGGACGACCTTCTGCGGATTCGGGTCCTTGATCTGCTTCGTTCGGACGCGGTACTTGGGATCCGGCGGGTAGTAGGCGAGGCCTTCGAACTTCGCGCGCAGGGTGTGCGGGATCGGGGACTCGCGGTCGTCCTTGAAGAAGTAGTCTTTCTCTCGACGCATCATCTCCACGTTCTTGACGTAGTCGTCGTGGGAATGTTGCGGCGACATCGAGTCGGAGCAGGCCGATGGTCCGCCATAAATCTGTGGGGCCTACATCGAGAAGACCTGTTCCCTCGTCTTCGCGAGGAGTTCCTTCTCGGTCTGCCCGAGATGGACCGCCGGGATCCTTGCCTCGACGAGTTCGACAATCTGCGTTGCGGCGCCGATCTTCTGCGCCTGCACGGCCTGCTTCACGAGGTCGGCGGCGAGGCGGACCTTGAGCTTCGAGAGGCCCGCATCCTCTGGGGCGATTGCGAGGAGCTCCTCGACGAGCTTCAACGACTCGTCGAAGCGACCCGTCTTCGCGAAGGACTTCACGGCACGTTCGAGCATCGCGAAGCGGTGGACCGTCCCGGGGTCGAGCGCCACGCCGGGCGGATGACGGGCGGGCGCTTATGCCTTGTTCCCCTTTCAATACCGCGGCATCTCGGGCTCGACGCGTTCGGCCCACTCGTCAATGCCGCCCACGAGGTTCTTCACCTTCCGGAAGCCGAGTTCGCGAAGAAAGTTTGTGATCCGACCGGACCGGACGCCCGTCTTGCAGTACACGACGATCTCGTCCGCCGTGCTGAGTTCGTTCACCCGCGCGGGCACCTGCACGACCGGCATCAGCACCGCCTTGTCAAGGTGGGCGATCTCCCACTCCATCGGCTCCCGGACATCCAGCAGGACGACTTCCTGGCCGTGCTCGATCTTTTCCTTGAGCGCGTCGACCGTGATCTGATATTCCTCGCCGAGCTGCTCCGAGGGACCGCGAAGCCCGCAGAACTCCTCATAGTCGATGAGCTCGTTGATCGTCGGGTTCGTGCCGCAAACCGGGCACGCCGGATTCTTCCGCAGGCGGAGCTCGCGGAACTTCATGCGAAGCGCATCGAAGACGAGCAGGCGGCCAATCAGCGTCTCGCCTTTCCCCAGGAGGACCTTGATCGCCTCGATCGCCTGGATCGATCCGATGATTCCCGGCAAGACGCCGAGGACGCCGCCTTCGGCGCAGGAGGGCACGAGGCCCGGGGGCGGCGGCTCCGCGTAGAGGCAGCGGTAGCACGGGCCCTTCTCCGCGTCGAAGACGCTCGCTTGGCCCTCGAAGCGGAAGATCGAGCCGTAGACGTTCGGCTTCTTTAGGAGGACGGACGCGTCGTTCACGAGGTACCGCGTCGGGAAGTTGTCCGTCCCGTCGATGACCACGTTGTAGTCCTTCAGGATCTCCAGGGCGTTATCCGAGGTCAGCCGCGCCTCGTGCGTCTGCACGTCGACGTTCGGGTTGATCTGCGCGACGCGCTCCTTCGCGACCTCGAGCTTCTTGCGGCCGACGTCCTTCGTGCCGTACAGGACCTGCCGCTGCAGGTTCGTCTCGTCGATCACGTCGAAGTCGACGATCCCGAGACGACCGACGCCCGCGGCGCTGAGGTATTGCGTGAGGGGCACCCCGAGCCCGCCCGCCCCGATGACCAGAGCGGACGACTGCTTGAGTTTCAGCTGACCCGCCATCCCGACCTCCGGGAGGATGAGGTGGCGCGAGTAGCGTTTGATCTCGGAGGGGGACAGAGCATCCTTCCGTTTCGATGCGAGACGGTCCATGAGGGAGGACGATCCTCCCGCGATGCTCGGCACGATCGAGATCGTGTCCCCTTCCTTCAGAGCCGTCCGGTCGTCCCGGAGGTGGCGGATATCTTCCTCGTTCACATAGACGTTCACGAAGTTCCGCAGCCGGCCGTCGTCGGCGTAGAGATGCCGGCGGAGCTGGTCGAACCGGCCGACTAGGCCCCCCATCGCCTCTTGCACGGTCTCCGCTTCGACATCGACCATGTCCTCGTTGCCCGCGTACTGCCGCAGGGCCGTCGGAATGATGATCTTGACGCTCGGCATCTCCGGATCGTCAACCATTACGGTACTCTACTTAAGGTTCGCCCCGCCGGAAATTCGGATCCGAATAACGCGACGCAGCCGAACTCACCGGGGCCATCGCTGGTCTCTCGGAAGCGACGGCCGTTAACCTTAGGTAAGGTTAACTTTCGCTGTCCGGCTGAGGCCGCTTCGCAGGTCTCCGAGTCGGAAGGACGGTGTCTTCGGGGACGAACCGTTTCGTCCGTTCGTCGAAGACCCATGCGGTCAGCTCCTTTGGCTGTCGGTCGGCGACGCGCAGAATGATGTAGTAGTACCAGCCCGCGGCACGGGACCGGTCGAACTCGGAGGGAGCGGCCGGGTGGTTCGGGTGACTGTGGTAGATCCCGATCAATTCGAGGCCTTTCGCCCGCGCTTCGTTGTCCGCGTGGAGGAGTTCGAGCGGGTCGACGACGTAGCGGTGCTCGCGATCTTCCGAGGCGGTGTTCTTCGCGCGACGTGACTCGACGACGCGTCGCGGCTCGCCCACGTAGCCAAGGAGAAATCCGCAACACTCTTCGGGGAACGTGTCTCGCCCGTGGTCCTCAATAGCCCGCACGACCGCCTTCGGAATCTCGATCGTCATGGGGCCGTCTCCCAGTGCCGTTCCCCGAGGTACATCGCGCCGCCGTCCGGGAACATAGCAACGATGAGCCCCTTCCGGATTCGCTCCGCGAGCCGAATGGCAGCATCGAAGGCCGCGCCGCTCGATGTGCCGACCAGGCAACCTGCTTCTCGAGCGAGTCGACGGACTGCGGCCTGCGCGTCCTCCGTCGCGACGGACATCGTCTCGTCCACGAGAGAGGGATCCCAGATCCCCGGGACCCGCGAACTCTCGAGGTGCTTAACCCCCTCGATCCCGTGGAAGGGACCGTCCGGCTGGACGGCCACCAACGCGGTGCGACGATTCTGTTTCCTCAGGAACCGCCCGACGCCCACGAACGTGCCCGTCGTGCCGAGGCAGGCAACGAAATGGGTGATGCGTCCGCGCGTCTGATTCCATATCTCCGGTCCCGTCGATTCAAAGTGCGCGCGCCAGTTCGCCTCGTTGTTGTATTGGTCGAGGTACCAGTAGGTGCTCGGCTGGGATGCGACGAGCCGCTTCGCGGCCCCTTGGGCGCCGTCTGTCCCCTCGGACGCGGGCGTGAACACGAGTTCCGCGCCGTACGCCTCGAGGATACGTCGGCGTTCAACGCCGAGGTTCGCCGGCACGCAGAGCGTCGCCCGGTACCCTTCCGCCGCGGCGAGCATCGCGATCGCGATCCCCGTGTTGCCCGAGGTCGCGTCGAGGAGAACGCGATCCTTCGTCAGGCCGGCCTTTTCCGCGGCGCGCAGCATCCCGAGCGCGGCGCGATCCTTGACGCTCCCGCCGGGGTTGAACCACTCCGCCTTCGCGAAGATGCGGACGCCCGGGGCGACGTGCGCCGCGATCCGGTCGAGCGGAAGGAGCGGCGTGTGTCCGATCCGGTCCGCGAGGCGCGAGACGTCCCGCGTCTTCGCGTCGGCACGCATACCTCGGACGGCCTCACGTCCCGACGTCCGAGGACTTCCCGAGGGCGAGTTTCAGGACGTGCAGGGGGAGGAGGGCGCACTTGAGACGGACCGCGCTCAGCGGGATCCCGAGTTTCTTCAGGATCGCCTCCCGATCCAGCGTTTGCGCGTCCGCGACGGGGATGCCCTTGAGCATCGTGGTCAGCATCGAGGCGCTCGCCTGGCTGATCGCGCAGCCTTGGCCCTCGAACCGCACCTCCGCAACCCGGGACGCGTCAACCTTCAGGTGCAGCACGACCTCGTCGCCGCACAGCGGGTTCGAGTCGTGCGCATTGTACGTCGCATCGGGCAGGGGCCCTTTGTTCCGAGGATGCTTGTAGTGGTCGAGGATCTGCTCCTGGTATAGGTCGTACGCCGCGGACATCAGGCGAAGACCTCTTGGACCCGCTTGATCCCGGCGACGAGGGCGTCGACGTCTTCGAGGTCGTTGTAGATGTAGAACGACGCGCGCGCCGTGGCGGGAAGGCCGAAGCGTTCCATGAGCGGCTGCGCACAGTGGTGGCCCGATCGGACGCAGATCCCTTCGACATCGAGGATCGAGGCGATGTCGTGCGGGTGTGCGTTGTCGATCGTGAAGGAGACGACGCCCGCGCGCTTCGTGACGTCCTTCGGACCGAACGTCCGCACGCCCTTGAGCCGGCCGAGCTTCTCGAGCGCGTATTCCGTGATCTCCATCTCGTGCGCCCGGACGGCTTCCATCCCGATGGTCGACAGATAATCAACCGCCACGCCGAGACCGATCGCGCCCGCGATGTTCGGGGTGCCGCCCTCGAACTTGTACGGAACATCGTTCCACTTCGCCGATCCGAGGTGGACCTCGCGGATCATCTCGCCGCCGCCGAGCAGGGGCTCGGTAGCCTCGAGGAGCTCCGGTTTCCCGTAAAGGACGCCGATCCCCGTCGGCCCGAGCATCTTGTGACCGCTGAACGCGAGGAAGTCCGCGTCGAGGTCCTGCACGTCGATCGGCATGTGCGGGGCGGCTTGGGCCGCGTCGACGACGCAGATCGCGCCGACTTCGTGCGCCCTCTTGACGATCTCCTTGACCGGGTTGATCGTCCCGAGGACGTTCGAGCACAAGGCGACCGTCACGATCTTCGTCCGCTTCGACAGGAGGTCGTCGTACTGCTCCATCTTCAGCGTGCCGTCGTCGTTCACATCGACGTACTTGAGGACGGCCCCTTTGTGGTCCTTCACAAAGTGCCACGGCACGTGGTTCGAGTGGTGCTCCATCACCGAGCCAACGATCTCGTCGTCTTTCGCGATCTTCCCCTTGATGCCGTAGCCGTACGCGATGACGTTGATCGACTCCGTCGTCGACTTCGTGAAGACGATCTCGTTCGGAGACTTCGCCCCAATGAACGCGGCGACCTTCTCCCGAGCGCCTTCGTACTCCCGCGTCGACTCCTCGCCGAGCTCGTAGATCGCGCGGTGCACGTTCGCGTTGTAACGCGAATAATAGTCCGACGTCGCGTCGATGACCTGTCGGGGCTTCTGCGACGTCGCGGCGCTGTCCAGGTACACGAGCCGCTTGTCGCGGATCGTCCGCTGGAGGATCGGGAAGTCCGCCTTGATCTTCGGGACGTTCAGCAGGACCTTCGCGGGTTTCGCCATTTCATTCCACCTTCCGATGCCGGGCTCCCTACTTGAGACTTCTCGTCAGCCGATGCCGCCTCCGAGTTCCAGCTCCAGGAGGCGGTCGACCTCGACCGCGTACTCGACCGGGATGCGCCTCGTCGCGATGCCGGCGAGGCCGAGGACGACCATGCGCAGAGCCTCTTCGTTCGTCACGCCGCGGGAGGTCATGTAGAACAGCATGTCGTCGCTCACCTTCCGCACGGAGCCGTCCTGGACGATCTCCGCGTCCGCCTCGTCGACCTCGATCGACGGCACGGTCTCCGCGCGCGATTCGGCATCGAGCATCAGGGACGACCACTCCACGGAGGAGGTGACGCCCGTGGCTCCGGGCGCCACCCGCACGCCGGACCGGAGGCTCGCATGGCCGCCGCCGCGGACGATTCCGTGGTTCACGACCCGGGAGCGGGTGCGCGGGGCCCGATGGATCATCTCGGCCCCGATGTCCTCGTGCTGCCCCGGCCCCGCGAAGGCGACGCCGACGAACTCCGCCGAGGCGCCGGCTCCCTGCAGATCCGCGCGAGGCACCTTCCACGTCCGGCGCGAGCCGAGGTTGATGTCGACCCACTCGACGGAGGCACCCTCGTGGACGATCGCCCGTTTCGTGACGAGGTTGTCGACGCCTTTCGAGAAGTTCTGCAACGCGATGTACCGCACGCGGGAACCGGGCATCGCCAGGACCTCGATCGCGGAAACGTGCAGCTCGTCGGGCGTGTAGACGGGCGCGGTGCACCCCTCGATGTACGTCACGTCGGCGTGGCGGTCCGCGACGAGGACGTTCCGCTCGAACGGCTCGACGCCGGCGTAGTCGTCCCGGATCTCCGCCTGGAGCGGCACCTCGACGCGGACGTCGGGAGGCACGTAGAGGAACGATCCGCCGGTCCACAACGCGGAGTTCAACGACGCGAGGGGATGATCGTCCGTTGCCACGACGGACGCGAAATGCGCCCTCACGAGATCGGGGACGCTCGCGAGGGCCGCCGGCATCCCGAGGAACCGCACGCCCTGGGATTCGAGGCCCTTCCGCAAGCTGCGGTAGGCCTCCTCGGAGGCGGCGAGCGCGCCGAGGCGCGGGGTCCGAGAGGGCTCCCGCTCCTCGATCCGGACCGGAGGCGGCGAGGCGTCCGCGCCGATCATGCCGTCGAAGTCGACTTCCCGCAAGAACGAGGCCCACGCGGGCACGCCCTCGGACCGAAGCGACTCGAGGCCCCGCAGCCGCAACCGGAGCATCCAATCGGGCTCGTGGCGGCGCTTCGACAGGCCAACGACCGTGTCCTCGCTCGGGCCCGCGCCAATCGCGAGGCGACCGCCCTGTTCCGGAGCGGCCGTCCCGCGGAGGTCGGCGGACGTCATCCTTACTCCAGGGACACGGTCTCCGTCTTCGCTTCGAGCGCCGCTTCGAGCGTGTGCCATGGCAGGCTCGCGCACTTCACTCGGACGGGGAACTCGCAGACGCCGGACAGGACGGCGAGCTTGCCGAGGGATGCGTCCACCGGATCGTCCGGCCGGGCGGTGACCATCTTGTGGAACCGCTGGAACAGCGCGTGCGCGTCCGCCGTCGACTTGCCCTTGACTGCGTCGGTCATCAGCGACGCCGAGGCCTTGGAGATCGCGCACCCTTGGCCGAGGAACGCGACGTCCGCGATCGTGCCGCCATCGACGCGCAGATAGACCGTCACGCGGTCCCCGCAGAGCGGATTGTGGCCGACCGCCTTCGCGCTCGCGTCCGGGAGCTCGTGGAAGTTGCGGGGCCTCTTGCTGTGGTCGAGGATCGTCTCCTGATACAGCTCTCGGAGGTCGGGCATCAGGTCGCCCCGCGCCGACCGTGTGGGGACGATCGACGTATCACCGGGTCGCGCCTCATGAGGCCACCCCGAGTCCCGCTCCCTTCGGCAGGCGCGAGAGGATGAGCTGGTCGAGCTTGATGCGGATCGGCGCGACCTTCACCTGGTTCACGACGTCGGCCACGAAGGCGTACGTCAGGATGTTCCGGGCCGCCTCCTCGTCGATGCCCCGGGACCGGAGGTAGAAGACCGCGTTGTCGTCGAGCTGCCCGATCGTCGACGCGTGATTGCACTTCACGTCGTCCGCGAGGATCTCGAGGCCGGGCGTGCTGTCGACGAACGCCTCCTTGGAGAGGAGGAGGTTCTTGTTCGTCTGCCGCGCGACCGTCTTCTGCGCGTCCTTCCGCACGTAGATGTTCCCGTTGAACACGCCGCGCGCCTTGCCGTCGAGGATGCCGCGGTACAGCTCGACGCTCGTGCACGATCGCGCCACGTGGTCGATCCGCGTGTAGTTGTCGTGCTGCTGGGTGTCCCGGGGCATGAAGATCCCGTTGAGCGTGAGGCTGCCGCCTTCGCCGCCGAATTTCGTGGACACGGAGTTCCGGGAAAGGGAGCCGCCGAAGGACACCGAGTGCGCCGTCACGCTGGAGTCCCGGTCCTGGTCGATCGTCATCGTCCCGAAGTGGAACGCGCGTTCGGACTCCCGCTGCACCTGGTAGTGTTCGAGCGTGGCGCCGGGCCCGACGACGACCTCCGTGACGCCGTTCGTGAAGGTGACCTCGGGGGCCCAGCCCGCGTACGTCTCGATGACGGTTGCCTGGCTGTTCGCGCCGAGCAGCAGCAGGTTCCTCGGGTAGGAGACGATTGGCAGCTCTTTCGAGGCCGACAGGAAGAGGAGGTGAATCGGTTCGTCCACGACGGTGTTCTTCGGGATCTCGACGAACGCGCCGTCCTGGAAGAACGCCGTATTCAGGGCGACGAACGAATCGGTCTCGAACGGCGCGCCCTTGCCGACGTGCTTCTCGAGGATGCCGGGCTCGGAGCGGAGGATTTCCGCCGCGGATGCGATCCGGACGCCCTCCGGCAAGGATCGCAGGTACGAGAGGCGGGGCGAGTACCGGCCGTTCACGAACACGACCCGGCTCGTCTTGAGCACGCCGAATGTGAAAGGGTCGAGTTTCTCGGCGACGACGCCATCGGGACGCGCCAGAATCGCCGGCCGGAAGGGCACCCGGAGGAGCGGCGCGAGGTTGGTGTACTTCCAGTCCTCGTGCTTCTGCGTCGGGAACCCGAGGGACGCGAACCGCCCGATCGCCGCCTTGCGGAGCGTCCGGAGCCACTTCGGGCCGCCCAGCTCCTTCTCCGACGACGCGAACTCGTCGACGTACGTCTGCTTCGCGTCGACGGCGACCGCCAAGCTCGTCACCGGCCTCACGGACGCGCGGACGCTGGCCTCGGGGCCTCCTCGAGGATCCAGCCGTAACCGTGCTTCTCGAGGTTGCGCGCGAGGTCCGCGTCGCCGCTCTTCACGATCTTCCCGTCGACGAGGACGTGCACGACGTCCGGGACGACGTAATCGAGGAGACGTTGGTAGTGCGTGACGACGAGCATCGCCCGGGTCGGACCGCGCATCGCGTTGATGCCGTTCGCCACCAGGCGCAGCGCGTCGATGTCCAAGCCGGAGTCCGTCTCGTCGAGGATGCAGAACTTCGGCTCGAGGACGGCCATTTGGAACACCTCGTTCTTCTTCTTCTCGCCGCCGGAGAATCCTTCGTTCAGCCCGCGCTTCATGAACGTCTCGTCGAGCGCGAGGAGCTTCGCCTTCTCCTGGACGAGGGCCATGAAGTCCATCGCGTCGATCTCCTCCTGGCCGTGGTACTTGCGGATCGCGTTCAACGCCGCCTTGAGGAAGTAGGCGTTGCTCACGCCCGGGATCTCGACGGGGTACTGGAACGCCATGAAGACGCCCTCGCGGGCGCGGTCTTCGGGGCGCATGATCAGGAGGTCCTTCCCTTCGAATCGGACCTTGCCTTGCGTGACCTCGTACGTGATGCGGCCCGCGAGGACCTGCGCGAGGGTCGTCTTGCCGCTCCCGTTCGGGCCCATGATCGCATGCACCTGGCCGGGTTGGACCGAGAGGTCGATCCCCTTGAGGATCTCCTTGCCGCTCACCTTGACGTGCAGATTCTCGATCTCGAGCATCGGTGTCTCCTCCGTCCGCGGATCGCGTTCAGCCGACCGTGCCCTCGAGGTTCAGGCTCACGCCGATCAGCTTCTGCGCCTCGACCGCGAACTCCATCGGCAGCTTCAGGAACACCTGCTTGCAGAAGCCGTTGACGATCATGTTCGTCGCATCCTCCGGCGTCAGGCCGCGCGTCTGGCAGTAGAACAGCTGCTCGTCCCCGATCTTCGAGGTCGACGCCTCATGCTCCATCTGCGCGGTCGGATCCTGGACCACGATGTCGGGGAACGTGAACGCAGCGCACACGGAGCCGATCAGGAGGGAGTCGCACTGGGAGTAGTTCCGGGCGCCCGTGGCGCCCTTGTGGATATGCACCCGGCCGCGGTACGTGTTCCGGCCGTAGCCGGCAGAGATCCCCTTCGAGATGATCGTGCTGCGGGTGTTCTTCCCGATGTGGAGCATCTTCGTCCCCGTATCGGCCTGCTGGTAGTTGTTCACGACGGCGACGGAGTAGAACTCGCCCGTGGAGTTGTCCCCCTGGAGGATGCAGCTCGGATACTTCCACGTGATCGCGCTGCCGGTCTCGACCTGGGTCCACGAGATCTTCGAATTCACCCCGAGGCACTTCCCTCGCTTCGTGACGAAGTTGTAGATGCCTCCCTTCCCTTCCTTGTCCCCCGGGTACCAGTTCTGGATCGTGGAGTATTTGATCTCCGCGTCATCGAGGGCGATCAGCTCGACGACGGCCGCGTGGAGCTGGTTCGTGTCCCGGATCGGCGCCGTGCATCCCTCGAGATAGCTGACGTACGCCCGCTCGTCCGCGATGATCAGGGTGCGCTCGAACTGGCCCGTGTCCTGTGCGTTGATGCGGAAGTACGTGGACAGTTCCATCGGGCACCGCACGCCCGGAGGGACGTAGGCGAAGGAGCCGTCCGAGAACACCGCGCTGTTCAGGCCGGCGAAGAAGTTGTCGTTGAAGGGCACGACGGACCCGATGTACTTCCGGACGAGGTCCGGGTGTTCCTGGACCGCCTCGGAGAACGAGCAGAAGATGATGCCCTCATCGGCGAGCCGCTGCTTGAACGTCGTCGCGACGGACACGCTGTCCAGGACCGCGTCGACCGCGACGCCGGCGAGGCGTTCCTGCTCCTGTAGCGGGATGCCGAGCTTGGCGTACAGGCTCCGGATCTCCGGGTCGACGTCCTCGAGGCTGTTCACGGGCTTCTTGGGCCTCGGCGCGGCGTAGTAGATGATGTCCTGGTAGTTGATCGGCGGATACCGGACGTTCGACCACTTCGGCTCCTTCATCGTGAGCCAGTGGCGGTAGGCGCGAAGGCGCCAATCGAGCATCCATTCCGGCTCCTTCTTCTTCTGCGAGATGAGCCGGACGACGTCCTCGCTCAGGCCCTTCGGGACCGTGTCCTCGTCGAGGTCGGCGACGAAGCCGTACTTGTACTCCTGCTTCGACATTTGCTCCTGGAGTACGCTCTTGGTGACCATAGACAGACCTCCCGTTTTCGAGAAGCGGAATGGACACTATAACGTTGTTATATATATCTTTGGTCGTGCGCCCCACGAATGACGAACAACGCGCGAATCTCGACGGAAGACTTAAGTCGAGGCGCCGCGTTCGAACGCGACGTGATGCCTCCGGAGGAACTCCCGCTCGTCGTGACGGAGGGCGCCGTCCGACGGATCCACGTGCTGCAGAAAAAGGAGAGCAAGCCCGGCGCCTCCTTGCGCCTGCGGATCATCGCCGGCGGCTGCAGCGGGATGCAGTACCGCATGGACCTCGCGGACGCCGCGCGCCCGACGGACCTCGTCGTCGCCGAGCAGGACGTCAAGGTGTTCGTCGACCCGAAGAGCATGACCTACCTCCGCGGCTCGAGGCTCGACTGGGAGGAAGACCTCTTCGGCGGGCAGTTCAAGATCACCAACCCGAACGCAAAGCACTCCTGTTCGTGCGGGCTGAGCTTCACGATCTGAGCCGACGCCGGATCAGAGAGCCTGGGCGAGCATCTCCGCCAAGTCGACGATGCTCAGTTGCATGTTCCGCTTCTGGGCGATATCGGAGAAGTGCATCTCTGCGTGCGGGCACGTCGTCACGAGGGCCGTCGCCCCGGTGTCCTCGGCCGCGTCGAGACGCCGCTGGCCAACGCCCGCGGCCTGTTCGGGGAAGACCGCCGGGAAGCCGCCCCCGGCGCCGGAGCAGAGCGCGTCGTCCCTCGAAGGCAGGATCTCGAGGATCTTCAGGTCCTTGATGAACTTCAACGCCTGGCGGGGTGGATCGTACACCTTGCTGACGCGGGACATGTGGCACGCGTCGTGGAACGCGACCTTCTGTGGGAGCGGCTTCGTGAACGCGATCCGCTTCTCCCGGATCAGCTTCTCGACGAAGTGGGAGATGTGGAACACGCTGTACGGCGGGTTCCCACCCCACTGCTTGTAGTCCCGGGCGAACGCGCGGTAGCACTCGGCGCACGCCGTCACGAGGACCTTCGCCCCGGTCTCCTGGACCGCCCGGACGTTGTGCGGCATCAGTTCCTTCTTCGTGACTTCCTGGTAGCCCATCCGGGCGATCGGCGCACCGGAACACCATTCCTCCGTCCCGAGGATCTTGTACGGGACCCGGGCGGCGTTCAGAATCTTGACGACTGCGCGGGCGATCTGCTGCTTCTTGTAGCTCGCGACGCACCCGACCCAGTAGACGACCTCCGGGGTCTCCGATTGCACGGCCTCTGGCGGGATCCAGGCGGCGCGCGCCTCCGCCGGCTCGCCGAACAGGTTGTGCGTCTCCCGCACGTTCTCGAGGTACGGCTCGAGCTGTGGCCGGGCGTACCCGGAATTCACCATCCACTCCTTCACGTCGTCCCACAGCGTGTCGAACGGGATGTCGACCGGGCAGATCGCCTCGCATGCGCCGCAGCCCGTGCACTCCCACGTGTTCCGGGCGAAGTCCTCGCCCGGCTTCACGTGCCGGCCGAGCAGTCGATCCAGCGGCCCGCGCATCTCGTACTGCCGCAAGGCGAAGATCCGGCCGCGGGGGGACGCTCCTTCCCAGCCCGCCTCCTGGTATGCCGGGCACACGGGCACGCAGTAGCCGCACATCGTGCACGCGTGGATGTCTTCCTGGATGGGAGGCATCTTCGTGAGGCGGGGCATACGATTCCACCCACCGGCTCAGGTGCGGAGCTCCGCGAGCTGTCGGTCCGCCTGGGCGGCCTCGCCGGCTTCCTCGTTCGCCAGCTCTTCGAGGACCGCCCGAATCCGTGCGTCGGCGTGCGCGGCCGCGTCCCGGAACAAGGCGGCCGACTTCCGGCCCGTGTCCGCAGCGATCTCCCACGCCTTCGCCAGCGTGATCTCCTTCTCGAACGCGTACCGGGCGGCGCCGCAGTTCGGGCACACGTTCGGCATCGCCTTCGTCTCCGCGGCGTAGCCGCAGACGTAGCACTCGACCTTCGAGACGACGTCCATCGGATAGATCCCCGGGAGCACGGCCGCATCCTTCGCGGTCCGCGCGGTGACGGCTTCGAGCTTCGCGAGTTGCGCCCTCTTGCGTCGGCCGAACTCCTCGAAGGCGACCTTCACCCGCATCTCCGCGACCGCGATGTTCGCGAGGTCATAGAACGTCACGCCCTCGACGAGGGCCCCGATCGCCCGCGCGACGGCCTCCGACGCCTTCCCGCCCGTCGAGGTCAAGGTTGACTTTCCACCCCAGAAGCCCGCAGGCTGCAGGATACGGGCGAGAGAATATCAAGATTTGGGACTTATGTCGAGCGGGATTCCGCGGGGGATCAGATGCCCCAGCCGAACTGCTTCTTCGCCGTCTCGGACATCATCTCGGGCGTCCACGGCGGGTCCCAAACGATGTCGACCTTCGCCTCTTTGACCCCCGGCAATTGCTCGAGCTTCCGCTTGACGTCCTGGTGGATGTACGCGGACGCCGGGCATCCCGGCGCGGTGAGGGTCATTTTCACGCCGACCTTGCCGTCGGTCGGGCTGAGGTCGATGTTGTAGACCAGGCCCAGGTCGTAGATGTTGATTGGAATCTCCGGGTCGTAGCACTTCCGGAGGACGCTGATCACATCGTCCTTCGTCGCCATGTGCGTGCCTCGCCGTTCCTACGGGAGCGGTCCGTTATTAACGTTCCGGTTCCGGTGCGAGGGCCTTTCGGCCGGCGAATCCGGCCTCCAGCGTGTGCCACCATCCGAGGCGGTCCTCGCCGCGCTGCCAGCACAAGTACGCGACCTCGGTCCCAATCCGCGCGGGGAAGTCGACGAGGCCGCGGCTCACATCCTTGAGTTCGCAGCCGAGGGCATGGATCTCGTCGATGGTCGCTTGGACGGACCGCTCGAGATCGGATTGCTCGGCAAGGGCGTCGGCGTAGGCGTCGCGGTCCTTCGCGGGCGCGGACACGAGGCCATCGCCCCAGTACGACTCCGCATCGTCGATCAAGTCCCTGAGTTCCCGCAACCGCGCGAGCGTCGGGTCGATCCGCCGGAGGAGATGTTCGAGTCGTGGGATGAGGGCATTCGCCTCCGTCACCGTGAACAAACGCACGGGCGCGTCGGAATGCATGCGGAGATCCGCGGGGCCACCCATCGCCGAACCTCGAAATCTTCCATCGCCGTCGCAGGAGATTACCCTTTGCCTACGTCAGCCGGTGCACGGTCCGGACCGCCCGCGCCGCCGCCACCATGTTCCGGAGCTTCGCCTGGGCCTCCTCGACGGTCCGCGTTTTGAGCCCGCAGTCCGGGTCGATGTAGAGCTTGCTCGGTTCGAAGATCGTCAGGGCCTTCTCGATCCGATCGCGGATGAGCGACTCGGGCTCGATGACGTGGCTGTGCACGTCGACGACCCCGAAGGCGATCTCCTTCTTCAGCGGTTCTCTCTTGAACCGGTCGAGGAGGTCGAGCCCCGAGTTCGACATCTCCAGGTCGAGCTGGTCGACGGGCAGTTGGTTGAAGTACTCGAAGATCTCGTTGTAATTGCCGTAGCACGTGTGGAGGATCGTCTTCGCCTCCAGTCCCTTCGTGACCACGCCGACGGCTTTCACGAGCAGGGGCAGTTCGTCGAACCGCGTCGAGAGCGCGGGCTCGTCGACCTGGACGATCTTCGCCCCCGCCGCCTCGAGGGACACCGCCTCCCGGTGCAGCAGCTTCGCGAAGGCGAGACACGCCTCCTCCCGAGACCCGTAGAACTCATCGAACGACCAATCCATCATCGTGTACGGGCCCGTGATCATCCCCTTGACCGGCCTCTTCGTGAGGCCCTGCGCGAACGTGAACCAGTCGACGCTGATCGGCCCGCGGACACCGAGCTCGTCGACGATGATCGGCTTTTTGTAATATCGGTTGCCGTACGACCGCACGAGCCCGGAGATCTCCGTACCCTCGATGTTCTCCGCGAAGTACGTCGCCATGTCGCCGCGGTACTGCTCGCCGTCGACCGGGATGTCGATGCCGATCTCCTCCTGGAATCGGATCCACTCCGCGGTCGCCTTTTGCTCAAGATCCCGGAGGCCTTCCTTCGAGAGGTCGCCTTTCGAGGCTTTTGTCCGCGCCCGGGAAAGGTAGTCGGGCTTCGGGAAGGAGCCTACGCTCGTCGTCAGGAGCGCACTCATGAGCCCACCCCGACCTTCTTCGCTGCGGCCGTCAGGATGCGCATCTTCTCCCGGGCCCGGTCCCGTGGCAGGAACTCCAGGCCGTTCGATGGCGACAAATACGACGACTTCAGATCGACGGCGTCTTTCAGCCCGAGCACCTTCTTCGCGACCGCCTCAGGTTCCTCCCGTTTCGTGTTCCGCGCATCGATGACCCCGAGCACCAGCGGTTTCTCGGACCCATGTTTCGTGATCGCGGACCACGTAGCGGCTCCTTGCACAAGATCGAAGCCGAAGAGGTCCGCGGGCGATCCGATCAGATCTCGGTAGCCTTTCGCCATGTCTCCGAAGTACGTGAATAGCGTGAGCGCCGATGATCCCTTCCGCGGGCGAATCCGCTCGAGTCCCTCGATGGCCAACGAAAGCTCCGCGGGATACCGAGTCAACGCGGGCTCATCGATCTGGATGTGAGCCGCGCCGGCTTTGGCGAGGGCGCCGACTTCCTCACCGAGCGCGGCCGCGAGGTCGAGCATGAGGGACTTCTTCTTGCCGTAATGCTTGTCGAGCGCAAGGGACGCCAGCGTCAGCGGGCCCGTGAGGACCGCCTTCACGGGAGCGCGCGAGTGCGCCTGGGCGAACTTCCACTCGTCGACCAGGATCGGCTGCTTCCAGGCGATGGCACCCCGGACCACCGGCTGGCGGTAGTACGTGTTCGTGTCGAAGTATCGCACCAGACCGTCGACCTCGACCCCGCCGAGTCCTCGCGCGACGTGGCTCTGGCTGTCGTACCAGCCGATCTGGCCGTCCGTCACGACATCGATGCCGGACTCGTTCTGTTCTCGGAGAGCCACCTCCGTGACCTCGCGTTCCGCCTCACGCAGCTGCGCGGCCTCGATTTCCCCTTTGTCGAACCGGGCGATCGCACGGCGGAGGGACTGCTCTTCGAACGTGTCTCCCACGCGGGGGTAGTTTCCGACGACCGTCGTGCGGACCATCAGCGAGCCTCGTAGCGGTGAGGAGCCTGTGGATAATGGGAATAGGATAAAAGGATTGCAATGCCGTTCGGAATAATCGCGCGACGCCGCTCTGCTACTTCTCGACCTGCTCCTCGAGCAGCTTGACCTCTCCCTGCAGGTTGATGTGGTAGAATCCCTCGAGGTCCTTGTAGCCGATTTCCTCCATGTGGAGGCAGTCGACCGGGCAGACATCGACGCACTGCTGGCAGCCGATGCACTTCGTGTAGTCGAACTCCGGGATGACGATGGGCTTGCCTTTGCGGTCGTTCGGGCCGTCGAGCATGTCGATGCACCGGGTCGGGCACTCGCGCTCGCACTTGCGACAACCGATGCAGACGTCCACCTCGAGGATCGGGTGCTCCCCGATGCGGTTGATCAGGACGATCTCCTTGTCCGAGTTCTCCTTCGGCATGCGGAGCTCGTCCGCCTTGTAGTAAAGGTCCTCCCGCGCGTAGTCCGCGAGCTCGAACTCCTGCGTGAAGTTCCACGCGTCCGTGGGGCAGTACTCCATGCAGTTGCCGCAGAACAGGCAATGTCCGATGTCCACGGCGGGCCGGCGGACGATCTTCTTCATCTCGTCGAGCTGCGCGCGGCTCGGGTTCAGGTACTCCGACGTCGGCCCGACCTCGTAGAACTCGAAGTAGATGCACTCGTTCGGACAGACCTTCGCGCACAGCTCGCATCCGATGCATTTGAACCAGTCGATGCTGTGCTGGCCGCGGTACGCGAGGGGCAGCTCGACCTTCTGATACGGATACAGGTGGGTCACGGGCTTGCGGCCGCCGGGCACGAGGCGGTTGATCCCGGGCATCGTGACGAGCGCTTGCTTGATCGTCGCGAGCATCGGCCGGACGGTGCCGCCGATCGTACCGACCTTCCGACGGCCCTGGTCAGGTTCGGACTTGGGGGACTTCATACGTGTACTCGCCTTTCTGCATGTCCATCAGCTGGCCCTCGCGCGCGCTCACGAGGCGGCCCTTCTTCGTCCGCACCCATCCGCTGCGCTCGGCCTTGATCTTCGCGCTCAGTTTGAGGAAGCCGTCGATCAGGGCCTCCGGCCGCACCGGGCAGCCGGGGATGAAGATGTCGGTCGGCACGAACGTGTACGAGCCCTTGACGATGGAGTACGAGTCGTAGTACGGCCCGCCGCAGATCGTGCACTCGCCCATCGCGATCACCCACTTCGGCTCGGCCATCTGCTCGTACAGCCGGCGGACCGCCGGGCGGAGCTTCAGGGAGATCGGGCCGTTCAGGAGGAGCACATCGCACTGGCGCGGCGAGGAACGGTAGATGACGCCGAACCGCTCGACGTCGTACCTCGGGTCCGAGGTCGCCGCCATCTCGATCGCGCAGCACATGATGCCGAAGTGCAACGGCCAGGTCGAGTTCCGCTTCGCCCAGTTGAAGAACTCGCCGACGATGCCGCCCTTGAGCCGTTCGAGGAGCGCGCCTCCGGGGCCCCGTTTCATCGGCGCGTCGATGTTCTCCTCGACCCATTGGACGAAATCCTTCGACCGCAGGCCGACGATGTTCGCCTGTTCCGCACGCTGGATCATGGGCTCATCGCCTCGGTGGGTGGGTCGGTCGCCTACGGCCGGTCGCCTCGAAAGGCCGAGTCGCTCTTAACCCTTCGTCCCTGGCGGTGGACGGATGGAAACAAGGGCCGGTCGTAATCGATTCCCCCGAGGAAATGTACGAGGGGGTCGGCTTAAAGCTTCGGTACGTGCGGGTCCGCGGTCACATCGGGCCGCGCGCCTCGAGGCCGCCCCATGTCGCCCACCACGGTTCGTCCGAGAGGAGGACACCGGGATTGAGGAGTCCGCCGGGATCGAGCGCTCCCTTGATTCGCCGCATGACGTCGTACACGGCGGGACCCCAGACCCTCGGGAGCGTCTCGGCGCGGATCCGGCCGATCCCGTGTTCCGCGGACGGAGCGCCGCGGAACCGCTCGAGGACCGCGTCGTCGAACTCCGCGCGCAATGCCCGCATCCGTTCGAAGTCGAGGGGATCCGCCGGGTCGAAGAGCGGGCGGTAGTGCGTGTTGCCGTCGCCGATGTGGCCGTAGATCCCCGCGACCGTGTCGTTCCGCCGCGCGAGGTCGACGAGGAACGCGATGAATTCCGGAACCCGGTCCCGCGGGACAATCGGGTCCTCGACAAAACCCCACGCCTTGCGGGGGCCCGGCCGCTGGCTGATCATCGGAAGCAGGGACCGTCGGACCTTCCAAAGGGTCGTCTGCCGCTCCGGATCGTCCGCGACCTCGATGCCGCGACTGAGGCGGAACCGCGGCGCGATTCGCTCGACGACGACCTTCGCGATCCCGTCCAGATCGCCTTCGTCGAACTCGACGAGCAGCATCGCCGCGGCGGATTCCGGTACGCCGAGGGCTTCCCGCGGCAGGAGGCGCAGCGACTCCCCATCCACGGCCTCCATCGCGCTCGGACCGAGCGCCGCGATCTCCCCGACGAAGGCACCGAGCTCCTCGAAGCGATCGAGGTACACCAGGAGGGTGAGCCGCCGATGGGGGATCGGCAGGACGCGGAGCGTCGCCTGCGTCACGACCCCGAGCGTGCCCTCGCTCCCGACGAAGAGGGACGCGAGGGGGAACATGCCCCGCTCCAGAGACTCGGCGATCGTGAAGACGTCGTAGCCGCAAGCGTGCTTCCGGATCGGCCGCCGGGCCGCGAGAATCTCGCGTCGATGCGTCTCGATCGTCCTGCGGACAGTCTCGAGCGCCGGAGCTCGGTCGAGCAGGTCTTTCCACTCCGGAGTCCCGATTGCGATATCCCGAGCGTCGAGCACTGTTCCGTCGGCGAGTGCGACGCGCAACGCGAGGACGTGGTCCATCGTCTGGCCGTACTTCACCGTCCGGTAGCCCGATGCGTTGTGACCGATCATGCCGCCGATCCGACAGAGTTCCTGGCTGCCCGGGTCCGGGGCGAAGCGGACGCCCTTCTCTCGGAGGAACGCATTCAGCTCCGACAGCAGGATGCCAGGTTCGACGCGGACCCAGCCGCCGGTCGCGCTGAATTCGAGGATCCGCCGGAACCCGGTCGTGTCGAGGATCACGCCGGGCCCAACGGCCGCGCCGGAGAGCGAGGTGCCGGAAGCACGGGGCGTCAGCGGTACGCGCTCGTCGCGGCAGACCGCGAGGGTGCGCAAGACCTGTTCCTCGGACCGCACCGCCACGACGGCCCGCGGCTCAACGACGCACGGACTCGCATCCGTCGCATAGGAATGGCGAGTGCGCTCGTCCATGAAGACATTCCCGGGGCCGAGGCTCTCCTCGAGGGCGCGGCGCAGCGCCCCATCCTCCATGCCCGGTCCCGCCATCGGGCGGGGACCATCGACCGCGAGCTATTCCCTTTTTCGGGAAGGCACTGTCACCGCAATGCGTAACAACGTTTATGCGGGCTATCGCCTTCGAAGGCCCGTGCCCATCAACCCGGACCGCGTCCGGAAGCTTATGGACCACGGGCTCACCGAGTATCAGGCCCGAGTCTACCTGACGCTCCTCGACCTCGGCACGGCGACCGCGAGCCAGGTGCCGCCGATGTCGAAGGTCCCTCGGACGCGCATCTACTCGACGATGCAGCAGCTCCACGAGAAAGGGCTCGTGCAGATCCTCCCGGAGACACCGCTCCGCTACAAGGCGGTCCCCTTCGCCGCATACCTGAGGACCTTGGCGGACGATCTGCGGTCCCGCGCGAATCAGCTCGATGCGGGCCTCGAGTCGCTCGCACGGGAGTTCGCGATCAGCGCGCGGCAAGAGCCGGAGTCCCGCGGACGGTTCGAGGCGATCTACGGCCGGAAGAATGTGCGGGAGCGTCTGCTGAAGATGTACGACTCCTCGAGCCGAGAGGTCATCGGCATCGGTACGACGAAGAGCCCGGGGCGAATCCTCGGCGCCTTCTCACCGGAACTCGTCGAGAAATCGAAGCAGGGCGTCCGCCTGAAGTACGCGTTCTGCTTCACCCCGGAGAACCGGGAGGACGTGAGGACGCTCCTGCGCCACGCGGAGGTCCGCCACATCGACTTCATGATGCCCGTGTACATGCACGTCTTCGACGGGGTCGAGTTCCTCATGAGCCACCCGATCCCGGACGACGATTCCTCGTACCGCGGGGACGACATCGCGATCTGGACGGACGATCCGGCAATCGCGAATGCGATGTCCGAGATGTCCGAACGGATCTGGGAGATGGGCAAGCCGGCCGCGGAGATGCTCGAGAGCCCCCGAGGCGCGAAACGCGCCGCCCTCACGACGAGTTGAACGTGAGCCGCTGAAGGAGCTTCGTGAGGTCGGTCCTCGGCTCGCCGTGCGCGCCCGCGATCGCCTGGAGCGCGGGAGGATTGTCGAGGTAGGTCGGCACACGCTGCGCGATGCGCTCCTCGAACGTGGGGATGTGCTCGTTCTTGTAGAACACCCCGATCGGGATGTGATCGCCCCACTCGAGCGCCTTCTCCAGGGCCTGCGTGGCCTTCTTCTCGATCTCGGCCGGTTCGTGGACGACCGGATCGAACCCCTCGTCCTCGAGCTTGTAGACCCGAGGGAGCGCGCGGCCCGACGTCGGGTCCTTCCGATCCTCCCCGCCATACCACTCCTTCGTGTTGATGTCGTTGTACGTCGGACAGGGCTGGAGGACGTCCAGGAAGGCGTAGCCCTTGTGATCGATCCCCTGTTTAATCAGCGAGACGAGGTGCTTGATGTCGTACGAGTATCCGCGGCCGACCCACGTCGCGCCGGCCGCGAGGGCGAGCCAGATTGGGTTCACGGCGTCGTTGATGTTCGGGTGCGCGAGGGACTTCGTCTGCACGCCGAGCTTGAGCGTCGGGGCGGCCTGGCCCTTCGTCAGGCCGTAGACGCCGTTGTCGTAGATGATGTAGAGCATGTCGAGATTCCTCCGGCCGGCGTTGACGAAGTGGCCGCCGCCGATCCCGAGGCCGTCCCCGTCGCCGCTCAGGCAGAGGACCTTGAGCTGGGGGTTCGCGAGCTTGACGCCGGTCGCGTACGGGAGGGCGCGGCCGTGGAGCGTGTGCACACCGTACGTCCGCACGTAGTGGATCGTCTTCGCGGAGCACCCGATCCCCGACACGATCGTCACGCGGTGCGGCTCCATCCTCAGTTCGGCGAGCGCCATCTGGATTGTCCGCAGGATGCCGAAGTCGCCGCAGCCGGGGCACCAGTCGTTGTGGACCTCCGTCGCGAAGTCCGACGGCTTCATCACCTGCTCAAGAGCCATGGGTCAGCACCGTCCGCTTCTCCGCCTTCCCGCGGAGGATCGCCTGGACCGCGTCGTACAGCTCTGTGTTCGACATCGGCCGTCCGTTGTACTTCTGGATGAAATGGGTCATCTCGATCCCCGTCCGCTCGCGCACGATGCCGGCGAGCTGCGCCCCGAAGTTCATCTCCACACCAACCCGGCGCTTCGCCTTCGCGAGGTGCGCGAGGACCTCGTCCACCGGGAAAGGGTTGATCAGCCGGACGTGGAGGTAACCGACCTTCGCGCCCTCCGCCCAGAGGCGGTCGAGCGCGTCCAGGAGGGCTCCCTTCGTCGAGCCCCAGGAGACGATCACGGTCGGCGCCCCCTTCGGCCCGAAGTACTTGACTTTCTCCTCGGACGGGATCTCGCGGGCCGCGAGGTCGAGCTTCGCGAACCGCTTCTCCATCATCGCATCCCGCACCACCGGATCTTCCGTGATGTGACCGAACTCGTCGTGTTCGTCGCCCGTGTTCCAGAAGATCGTGCCTTCCTGACCGAGGAACGCCCGCGGGGACACCGGCCCGTTCCCGAGATCGAACCGCTTGTACGGATTGTCCTTCGAATATCCGTCGTTCGGAGGGACGCTCGCGCCTCGGTCGACCCTCAGGTCGGAGAGGTCCGGCACACCGACCGTCGCGTAGCTGTTCGCGAGCGCCTTGTCGACGAGGTGGATCACCGGCATCTGGTACCGCTCCGCGTAGTTGAAGGCGAGGAAGCCGTCGCGGATGCACTCCTCGAAGTCGCCCGAAGCGAGGAGGATCCGCGGCGCCTCGCCGTGGCCCGCATGGAGCGCGAAGCGAAGGTCCCCCTGCTCGTGGCGGGTCGGCATGCCGGTGCTCGGGCCGGCCCTCTGGTAGAGCGTGATGACGAGGGGCACCTCGTTGATCGAGGCCCACCCGATCCCCTCCATCATGAGGGAGAAGCCCGGGCCCGACGTGGCGGTCGCCGATCGCGCGCCCGTCAACGCGGCGCCCGTCGCCATCGTCACCGCGGCGATCTCGTCCTCCGTCTGGACGACGAGGACCGATGCGCCCTTCTCCTTCGCGAGCGCGGCGTCCGCCGCATCCGGGGCGAGGCCGTGACCGTTGAGATCGAGGATCTCGTTCTCCTCGAGGAATTCGCTCTCGTCCGAGGCGGGGGTGATCGGGTAGTACGTCTGGAAACGCATGCCGCCGTACAGCTTGCCGAGCGCCGTCGCCTGGCTCCCGGTTAAGAAGAGCCTCGGTTCCTTGCGGGCGACCCGCTCGAGTCGGTAGCCGAAGTCCGGCGCGAGGGACCCCGCCAGATCGTACGCCTTCCGCGCGCCCCACGCGTTCATGCTCACGATCTTGGCCTTGTTGCGGAACACGTCCGCGAGGGCCGATTCCATCGTCGAGAAGTCGAACCCCAGGACGCCGAACGACGCGCCGACCGCGAGCATGTTGACGACCCGGGAGATCTTGCTGAGCTGGTCGACCTTGAACTCGTCGGCGATCTGTTCGAGGAGATCCTTGAACGGGATCGGCAGGAGCGTCACCCCTCGTTGCTTCGACGCGGCGAGCAGGTCGTCGAGCGTCTCGCCGACGCCGCGGGAAATCAGATAGGTCTTGAGATCGGCGTACAGTCGCTTCTCGATCGTGGGAACGTCGGACAGGCGCGTCTTGCCGAGGGACGGATCGTACACGATCGCGCCATTGTCCGTGACCTCACGGGCGTGGCGGAAGAGGGTCTCCGCCTCGAACGTCGCGAGGACGTTCACCGAATCGATGTGCGACCGCACGAGGTTCGTGTGCGCGCGAAGGTGGAAGTACGAATGCTCGCCCATGATGTTCGAATAGAACTCCCGCTTGCCGAACACATGGAGGCCGCCCGCGGCGCACGCGCGCGCGAAGACGTTCGCCGAGGAATCGACGCCGCTCCCCTGGGGCCCTCCGATCATCCAAGAGACATCGTTCCGCTTCACCGTCGCCGCGCCCATGCGATGTCGCCCCTACGCCCCAAGGCGAGGGCCTTCTTGGGAGTTTACCAATTCGTATCGAGCCCCTTTGAACGGATCGGTCGAACGTCCGGACCGGCGTGCGTTCACCCACCCGTTTCCAGACATCTGTTCGGCTCCACTCGTGGCACGCAAGCGCCCCATATCAAACCTTTCCTCCGATTCGCGCGCGACGTGAATTCCAGGGTCGCGGCGTTCAGTCGGCCGGCCCTGTCGAGCCGCTGAGTTTCGGCGCACGACCGCGCGGCAGGACCAACTGTTGCATGAACCCCTCCATGAATTGGAAGCGGTTACGGAGGGTCACCTCGCTCACGCCCGCGATCTTCGCGATCGCTTTCTGCGGTCGGCGCTCGCCGCACGCGAGGGAGGCGAGGTAGATCGCTGCCGCGGCGGTCCCGGCGGGGGACAGGGACATCGAGCTCTCGATCTTCTCCAGCTCCTTCAGGATCTTGTGGGACTCTGCCTCGACCGTGTTGCTCAGTCCGAGGCGGGAGCAGAATCGACTCACGTAGTCCGAGGGCC
This sequence comes from Thermoplasmata archaeon, assembly GCA_035636315.1. Taxonomy (GTDB): domain Archaea; phylum Thermoplasmatota; class Thermoplasmata; order RBG-16-68-12; family RBG-16-68-12; genus RBG-16-68-12. The sequence goes on along the minus strand of DASPZJ010000070.1, from coordinate 5,534 downwards.
GGGACGGGGGCACCCGCAGGGTCAGGGTCCGGAGGAGCGCGCCGTATGCCTTGCCGATCGTCTTCTTCCGGACGCCCGTCACCTGCTGCAACTCGTCGAGCGTCCGCGGGACGCCGTCGATCCGGCAGGCGGCGTAGACCGCCGCCGCGACGATCGCCTCGATCGAGCGGCCGCGGACGAGGCCCCTCTCGAGGGCCTTCTTGCAGATGAACCCGGCCTCGTCCTTGACGGGTCGCGGGAGCCCCATGAGCGATGCGACGCGGTCGAGCGAGCGGATCGTCTCGGGCAGGCTTCGCTCTCCCGGCCGGGAATGGCCCGAGTGGCGCTGCAACTTCCGCATGCGGTAGAACTTCTCGCGCTCCCGGAGCGGGATCGTGTTCCCCCGGGCGTCCTTGTTCGCGAGCGGGATGACCGTCGTGAGGCCGGAGGCGCCTGCGACGTAGCTGCGGGGAGCTCCCGTCCGCGCGAGGCGATCGTTTTCTTCGACGGAATACGCCGCCCACTCCGGTCCTTCGTCGATGGCGCTCTCACTGATCACGAGGCCGCAGGAATCGCACACGAGCTCGCCGCGCGCGTAGTCGCGCACGAGGTGCTCGCTCCCGCATTCGGGACAGACCCGATCCTCCTCGACGATCGGATCTGCCGGCGCCGTTGTCGGCATAGGACCCCTTAGATCGTTTCCGGTGGGACTCGATAGACGAAATATAACGCGTTTATATTATACCTTGTCATCGTGACGTGTGACACTCTTACGGTCACCCACCGAGACGGGAGGCGAGAGAGGCCCTCAGGACGAAGGACGTCCTAACCGCCAGTGACGGTCCGAGAGGGCGGGAAGTCTGGACCTGTGAAGACGCTCTCACGCCCTTGTCGACAGGTCCTCGGGCGCGGGCGTGCGGACGAGCGCGCGTCCGTACGGAATGTTGGCAAGGTTAATGTCCCGCCCGCTCTCTCGTCCGACGGCGAGTGGGCATGACGGACTATCGCACCGAGAAAGACTTCCTCGGAGAGCTCAAAGTCCCGAAAGACGCGTACTGGGGCGCCCAGACGCAGCGGGCCATCGAGAACTTCCCGATCAGCGGGATCCGGTTCGGCCGGCGCTTCATCTACGCGCTCGGACTCATCAAGAAGGCCGCGGCGGAGACGAACATGGAGCTCGGCCTCCTCGATTCGAAGATCGGCAAGGCGATCGTCAAGGCAGCGGAGGACGTCATGGAGGGCAAGCTCGACTCCCAGTTCCCACTCGACATCTTCCAGACGGGCAGCGGCACCTCGACGAACATGAACGCGAACGAGGTGATCGCGAACCGCGCGAACGAGATCCTCGGCACGCCGCTCGGCGAGAAGGGCGCCGTCCATCCGAACGACCATGTGAACATGGGGCAGTCCTCGAACGACGTCATCCCGACCGCCATCCATGTGGCCGCCCTGATCGAGGTCGACCAGAATCTCCTCCCGGCGCTCCGCGAACTGGAGGACAGCCTCGCGAAGAAGGCGAAGGAGTTCGACCCGATCGTGAAGGCCGGCCGGACGCACCTGATGGACGCGACCCCGATCCGGCTGGGGCAGGAGTTCTCCGGCTACCAGTCGCAAATCGACCATGGCATCCGCCGGATCAGCGCTGCACGGGCGGCCCTCGCGGAGCTCGCCATCGGCGGGACGGCAGTCGGGACGGGGATCAACGCGCATCCGGACATGCCGGGCCGGGTCGTCGAGAAGATCAGCGCCGCCACGAACACGAGGTTCCGCGTAGCGGAGAACTACTTCGAGGCGCAGGGCGCTCGGGACGCGCTCGTCGAGGCGAGCGGAGCCATCCGCACGGTCGCCGTCTCGATGATGAAAATCGCGAACGACCTGCGTTGGCTGGGCTCCGGCCCGCACACGGGGCTGCGGGAGCTGAACCTCCCGGCGGTGCAGCCGGGGTCGTCGATCATGCCGGGCAAGGTGAATCCCGTGATCCCGGAGGCGGTCATGCAGGTCGCCGTCACGGTGATCGGGAACGACGTCGCGATCGCGGTCGCGAACACCCATTCGAACCTCGACCTGTCGACGATGATGCCGGTGATGTCGCAGCGGCTTCAGCAGAACGTCGAACTCCTCGCGAACGTGGCGCGAGTGTTCGCGCACAAGTGCGTCGACGGCATCAGCGCGAACATCGACGTCCTGCAGCGGTACGCGGAATCGAGCCCCGCGATCGCGGCGAGGCTGAACCCGATCATCGGCTACGAGAAGGCCGCGGAGATTGCGAAGGAGGCGGGGAAGACCGGGAAGACGGTCAAGCAGCTCGTGATCGAGAAGGGGATCCTGAGCCCGGAGGAAGCGGAAAAGGTATTGGATCCGAGGCACCTGACGTCCCCGAGCAAGGACATGCTCGGGGGCGGTGGCGGGTGACGTACCGGCACGTGAAGGACCCGAAAGGAATCGTCCTCCTCTTCAGGCCGCATCTTTGGAGCGGTGCGGACGGTCCTCGATTGAGGTCATTCTAGGCGAGGACAAACCATGGTCGACTACGACACCGCCAACGCCAGGCTGACGGCCCTTGCCACGTTCATGGGAGGATTGTCCTTCATCGGTCTAATCTTGTCCATCAACATCATGACGGGGAAGGACAGACAGGTCACGGCAACCCTTCTTATCGCAGAGTCCGTGAACGTCCTTTTCCTGTTGACCTCGATCGTGCTCTTCCTCACGAGCGCAGTGACTCTAGCCTCGGCCTACTTTGAGTCGGGCGTCCCGAAGGACATCGGTTTGCGTCGAGCCCGTCGCATGAACGTTTCCGGAACCATCCTGACGTTTTGGGCGATTTCCGCCCTCCTGCTTGTCGCCTTCAGCTTCACACCTCAGGCGATGCTCTATGCCGTTGTCGCCATCGTCGCCCCAATCGCCTTCGTGATCGCCCGGCGGGTACAAGGGGTTCCGCTCTAGCTCCGCACCGGGGTGGGATGACGGTAGGAACGACGGAGTGGCGGATACGGTGAGCGGCACCACCTCTTCCGGGAAGCCGCTCGTGACGAAACTGGGCATTCGGTCGGGCGACACGGTGGCATTTCGAGGCGCGCCTCCCGGCTATCGCAAGATCCTGGGGCCGTTGCCGGAGCGAGTTCGGATCGTGAGTCCGGAGTCGGGCGATCTCGATTTCGTCCAGGTATTTGTCCGGAGCCAGGACGAGCTCCGGGCTCAATTGCGAGACCTTCGGGGCCGGATCAAGCCCACCGGAATGATCTGGGTCTCCTGGCCGAAGCAGGCGTCGGCCGTGGCAACGGACCTCACGGAGACGCGCGTGCGGGAGATTGCGCTCAACGCCCGGCTCGTCGACGTCAAGGTCGCGTCGATCGACGCGACCTGGTCCGGCCTGAAACTGGTCATCCGGGTGAAGGATCGGACGTAGGCCGACGAGCGAGCGAAACAGCTATCCGAGGTCGCGGACATTCGCCCAACAAGGGAGGTGGTATGAACGCGTCATGACGCGTCGGAAGGCCTCCCGAGCGAGACTTAGGCCTTTCCGCATCGACGACGCCGCGGACCTCTGCCGCATCTATCCGATGTTCTTCGTGGACAACGCGATCCACATCGGAGGCGGCCGGCTCACAGTGGCGGAGGTCGGAGGCCGTGTCGTCGGAGTCGTCTTGTGGGCGCCCGCGTTCGAGGGCGCGTGGTTCGATCCCGGAGTAGCGCGGTGGGCGGAACTCCAAGAGCTCCACGTCCATCCGGAGTTCCAAAACCTGGGGATCGGAACGCGACTCGAGCGCGAGGCCGTCCGGCAAGCCCGTGAAGCGGGATTCGCCGCGATGTACCTCGTGACCGACGACTTCAATGGGCCCGCTCGGAGGGCGTACTCGAAGGCCGGCTTCCGGGAGCACAATCGACTCGTCCGGTACAAGATTGCCTTGTGAGCTCCTGCGCGACAGGAAGGTCGGCGTCCACCGGGAGGTTTCGGAATCCGGCGACTACCCACCGACGAGTTTCTCCGTGTCGATCTGGGCCTTCTGCAGACGCCCGGAGTAGTCCACGTACACCGTCTTCCAGTACGTGAACTCCTCGAGCGCGGTCGTGCCGGCCTCTCGCGTGTCCGTGGGACCGGTCTCCTTCACGCCTCCGAACGGAAGCTGGACTTCCGCACCGATCGTCGGCGCATTCACGTACGTGATGCCCGCCTCGATGTCCTGCATCGCGCGGAAGGACCACCGCAGGTCGTTCGTGTAGATCGAGGAGCTCAGCCCGTACTTCACGGAGTTCGCGATGGCGACCGCGTCCTCATAGTCCCGCGCCTTCAGGACGCTCAGGACCGGCCCGAAGATCTCCTCTTGCGCGAGGCGCTTCCTTCGGTCGACCGCGAAGACCGTCGGGGCGATGTAGAACCCGCGGTCGTAGGCGCGACCCGCGAGTTTCTTCCCGCCGGTCAGCAACGTATCGCCCTCCTGCTTCCCGATCTCGATGTACTCGAGCACCTTCTTCTCCTGGTCCGGCGAGGCCACCGGTCCCATATCCGTCGCCTCGTCGATCGGATTGCCGACCCGCAGCTTTTCCGCGCGCGCGACGAGCTCGTCGACGACCCGGTCGTAGATCGCCTCGTGGACGATCAGCCGGGACGTCGCCGTGCACCGCTGCCCGGCAGTCCCGAATGCGCCGAAGAGGACGCCGTCCATCAAGAGCTCGACGTTCGCGTCGTCCATCGCGATGATCGCGTTCTTCCCGCCGAGTTCGAGGCCGACCTTGATCATCTTCTTCGCCGCGCTCTCGTAGACGTGCTTCCCGGTCTCGACGCCGCCCGTGAAGGAGATCGCGCGGATATCGGGATGGGCGACCAGGCCATCGCCCACCACGGACCCGGTGCCTGTGACCATGTTGACGACGCCCGCCGGGAACCCCGCCTCGTCGAGGACCTCGACGAACTTGGCGGCACACAGCGGCGTGAGGCTCGACGGCTTCAGCACGAACGGACAGCCAGCGATCAACGCGGCCCCGCTCTTCCATGCCGGGATCGCCATCGGGAAGTTCCACGGGGTGATGAGACCGACCGGACCGACGGGCAGGCGGATCGTCAGGCACATCTTGCTCGGCAATTCCGACGGCACCGTCTCCCCGAACATCCGCCGGCCCTCGCCCGCCGCGTACTCGTAGAAGTCGATCACCTCTTGGACGTCGCCGCGGCCTTCGGCGATGACCTTCCCCATCTCTGAGGTCACGACGCGGCCCAGCTCCTCTTTCTTCCGCCGGAAGATCCGCGCGGCCTCGAGGAGCAACTCCCCGCGTCGAGGCGGGGGCGTTTTCTTCCACTTCTCGAACGCATCCCTCGCCGCGCGGACGGCCGCGTTAACGTCGTCCTTCGTGGCGTTCGGGAACGTCGCGAGGATCTCTCCGGTCGCGGGGTTGCGCGTCTCGAAGCGCTTGCCTTCCGACTTCCTCCACGCACCTCCGATGAACAGGCCGTACTCCTGGACCATCACCCTCGCCGCCGAAAGAAAGGCCGGCTAGGCTATGACCTTATCGTGGGAGCCACGCGGGTCCTCCTGGACATCGCGCTTCACGATCGC
>DASPZJ010000069.1:0-2732 GCA_035636315.1 Thermoplasmata archaeon | reverse complement strand
CTCGACGAGGTGGACCAGGAGACCGAGAGCGTGAAGGTGACGATCGAGGGGTCATCGATCAACTACCCGAGCGTCGAGGAGGCGTTGCGGGAGCTCGGCGCCGTCATCCACTCCGTCGACCTGGTCTCGTCGGGCAAGCGGCTCGTGGAGGACGTCCGCACGGGCCAGGACCACGGTTGATCCGCGGCGCGGGCTACCGGGCCTCTTTGATCCGTTGAGCGACCTTCTGCACGATTGAGGTCTTGAAATAATCCGCTCGGACGAGGACGCGACCCTCCTTGCGCCATGGCGTCGACGGGAACGCCTTCTCGTCCTCGACTTTTGGCTCGAGCCCGAGCGCCTTGGCGGCGGACGCAATCTCCTGCACGGTCGGCGATTCCACGGCCCACCGCTTCGCGACCCGCCGGCCGTCGTCCCGCGAACGTCCGATGTCGAAATACGCCGGGTACAGGACGATCGGGCGCTCCCCCTTCGGCATGGGCGCGGTCCGAATCACGACGCCGCCATAAGCCTTTGGTCGCCCGCTCGTGCGCCGCCGATATATTCATTCCCGCGGCCGCTTTGTCCGGCCCGATTTCCGGGGGAGCACCATGGAGGACGACCGCTCGGAGCTCGTGGATTTTGCCGTGGACTACGCGACCAAGAAAGGCGCTTCGTACGCCGAGGCCCGCTACGAGGGCCAGCAGCAGGAAGCGTTCATCCTGAAGAACGGAGTCCTCGACGCCCTCTACATTGGCGATGATCGGGGGATTGGGACGCGGGTCCTAGTCGACGGCGCCCTCGGATTCGCGGCGACAAACTCCCTGACGAAGTCGGACGTGCGCGGGATCGTCGACGACGCGGTGAAGATCGCCAAGGCGTCCCGGAGGCGATCGAGGATCGTCTTCGCTCACGAGGATGCGATCACGATGAACTGGTCCGTCCCGGAGCAGAAGAAACTCGCGGACGTCCCGGTGGAGGACAAGATCGCGGAGATCCGGTCCGTGGACGCGGACCTGATCGCGCTCGGATTCAAAGTTCCGGCACGCACCTTCCAGCTGAGCAACAACCGGATCTCGAAATACTTCGCGAACTCGGAGGGGTCCCGCATCCGGTCGTACAGCCCGCGGCTGCGGGCGTTCTACTTCCTCACGGTCATGGCCGGGGGCACCGTCGAACAATCCTACCGGAACTATGGTTGGTCCGGAGGCTGGGAGGGTGTGCGGACGTGGGACCTGAGCAAACGCGTGCTCGATGAAGCTCGCTCCATGCAACGGTCGCTGACGGAGGGCAAGAAATCCCCAGAGGGTAAGATGGACCTCGTCGCGGGACCGCAAGTCGCCGGGATCGCCTCCCACGAGTCGTGTGGCCATCCGATGGAGGCGGACCGCGTCCTCGGACGCGAGGCGAGTCAGGCCGGGAAGTCGTTCATCCCCCCGGACGGCGCAGGGATGCGGGTCGGGTCCGAGGTCGTGAACGTCGTCGACGATCCGACCGTCGAGCACTCGATTGCGTACTACGCCACGGATGACGAGGGCGTCAAGGCGAGGCGGCGATATCTCTACAAGGAGGGCCGCGTGATGGAGTTCCTTCATAACCGGGAGACGGCGGCGGCGCTCGGCACCCGGAGCAACGGCGCCTCACGGGCGGTCAACTACAACCTCGAGGCGATCGTCCGGATGGCGAACACGTTCGTCGAGCCGAAGGACTACGCCGTCGACGAGATGCTCGAGGAAGTGAAATTCGGCGTGTACATGAAGAGCTTCATGGAATGGAACATCGACGACAAGCGGTACAATGCGAAATACGCGGGGCGGGAGGCGTACCTCGTCGAGAACGGGGAAGTCAAGCATCCCGTCCGCGGGACCGTCATCGAGCTCACGACACCTGCTTTCTGGTCGGCCGTCGACGCCGTGGGGAAGGATCTCGATTTCGAAGCGGGATTCTGCGGCAAGTCCGATCCGGGTCAGGCGCTCGACGCGAGCATGGGGGGCCCGACGATCCGCCTCCGCAACGTGTATCTGAGGTGATTCGATGGAAGACATCGCCTCCCGGGTCGTCGAGAAGGCCGTCTCCCTCGGCTGCCAGGATGCGGTCGCCGACGTCGTGACGAACCGCTCCTATCAGATCCGTTTCGCACGGAACGAGCCGGTAATCAGCAGTCGCTGGCGCGAGTCCAGCGCGTCCGTCTTTTTCGTGTACCAGAAGCGGGTTCTCGCGAGCGACATCAAGGACCTTTCGCGGGCGGATGAAGCCGTGGAACGCCTCGTGAAGATCGCCAAAGGATCTCAAGAGAATTCGGATTACGCCGGCATCGCGAAAGGGCCGTTCAAGTACGCGCGTACGCGACCGGACCCGAAGGTCGTCGCCCTCGACGAAGGCGGCAAATACGTCGAGGCGGCGATCGGCGGTGCGTTGGACGAAGGCGCCAAGGAATGCGCGGGCTCGTTCTGGAAGTACGAAGACGAACACTTTATCTCCACATCGAACGGCGCAGAATCCCACGACCATCGCGCGAGCCTCTACCTCTCGATACGTGCCCTCGTCGCCCTCGAGTCGAGCGGCCACGGCATCGCCGCCGCCACGAAGCTCTCCCAGTTCGACCCTGCGAAGGCGGGTCACAAGGCGGGTCGCATCGCGGCGCTCGCGCGCGATCCGAAGCCGGGCAAGCCGGGACGGTATCCCGTCATCTTCGACCCGCTGATTTTCGGCTCGCTCTCGGACCAAGTTGGCGGGCGCCTCGGCGCCTGGTA
>DASPZJ010000068.1:0-7982 GCA_035636315.1 Thermoplasmata archaeon | reverse complement strand
GCGGCGGGGGCGATCCTCCTCGCGGACGGCACGATCGGGGAGAGGGGCAAGCTCTCCCCTGAGAATCTGGACCCGAAGCCGTTCTTCCCACTCCTGCGCCGTTTCGGCATCGAGGTGAAGGAGCGGATCCGCCGGGAGCGGTCCCTCTCCTAGTGGGCGTGCTTCCGGAGCGCCGCCTCGATCACGTCGAGGGCCTTGTCCAGGAGAGGTTCCTCAATCGTGAGCGGCGGCTGGATCCGGAGGACGTTCATCTCGTAGTCGTACAGCGGGATGACGCCGGCCCGGACGCAATCGAAGAATACGTCGCGCGCGGTATCGTTGTCGCGGCCCTTGGATTGCTTGTCGGACACGATCTCGACGCCGATCGCGAGGCCCAGGCCGCGCGTCTCGCCGACAATCGAGAGGCTTTCCCACTCCTTGACGCGCTTCAGGGCCTTCCCGCCAATCCGAGCCGCCCGCTCCGGGATCCGGTCGCGCTGCATGATGTCGATCGTGACCGTCGCGGCCACGCAGGCCGCCGGATGACCGCCGAACGTGGTCCCCGCGACGACGTCGTCTTTCCCCATGGACCGGTCGTCCCCGAGCACCGCCCCGAGGGGCATCAGGCCGCCTCCGAGCGCCTTGCCGATCGAGACGAGATCCGGCGCGACGCCGAAATGCTCGATCCCCCACATCTTCCCGGTGCGGCCGAGGCCGGCCTCCACCTCGTCGGCTATGAAGAACCAACCGTGCTCGTCCGCGAGCTTGCGAAGTCCGCGCACGAAATTCTTCGGGGGGATCCAGACGCCCGCCTCCAGGGCGATCGGCTCGAAGATCGCCCCCGCGATCCGATCCGGGTAGGCGACGTGCCGGAGGATCTGGTCCTCGATGAAGCCGAGGCACCAGTCTCCGTACTCCGCATCCGTCGTGCCGCGAGGCTTGCGGTACGTCATCGGGTAGGGCGCATGGACCGCACCGCCGGAGAACGCCTCCCAGTTCCGACGCATCCTCGAGGCAAGTGTGCCGAACGCCGTCGCGCCGATGCTCAGGCCGTGGTACTGGCCCATGAAGCTGAGAATGAGCGGCCGCCCGCTCGCCTCGATCGCGTGCTTCACCGCGCCTTCCGCGGCGCCGGTGCCGGACAGCTCGAGGAAAACGCGCGTGAGGTTCTTCGACGGCCGGATCTCGAGGAGTTTCTCCGCGATGTCGATCATCGGGAGGTGCGGGTTCATGAAGAGGATCAGGAATCCGTAGCGCTCGAGCGCATCGACGGTCGCCTTCAGGATCTCCGGATGCACGTTCCCCAGGTTGTTCGTCGCCCACTGGCTCGTCAGGTCGATGTACTCCTTCCCCTCGACGTCGTACAGCAGGGAGCCTTTCGCGGAAGAGACGACGATATCGGCGAGCTTCGTGTCGTCGGCCCAGAAGTACTTCGGGTAGAGCTCCGTGTAGCGTTTCCAGTAGTAATCGGCGGCGCCTTTCGTGCCGATGGGGGGTCTCGCCGTCTTCTTGGGCATCCTGCGAGGGAACGGGAACCCGGACGTTGACCCTTTCGGCGGGCCTTTATGAAGCCTCGGGGAAGAGATTCCTGCCTAGGCCTCCAGGGCGGCCTCGAGGAGTTCGCGAAAGTCCGGTGGAATCGGCTTCGACTTCTTCTTCTCGTAGTCGTACGAGACGAGGACGCTCTTCGCCCGCGCGAGAATCCGGCCGCTGCGTTTCTCCGAGACCTCGTAGCCGAGCGTGAAGGACGACGTCCCAATCTTCGACGGCCACACGCTGACGCGGATCTGGTCGCCCCAGAGGGCCTGCGACTCGAAATCGATGTCGACATGCGCGAGGATGAAGTCGATCTCGTCGAGCGTCTTTCGGTTCGCGAATTGCATGTAGAACTGCGTCCGGGCGAGTTCCACGTATGACAGGTAGACGGCGTTGTTCACGTGGCCCATCCCGTCGATGTCCCGGAACCGCATCTGGATATCCGTCGTGAATCGGGTCATCGCCTGGCCGATGCGCCTTTCGCCAAAAAACGTTTGGGTGCGCCTCACCCGGATCGGATCAGGCGGGTGAATTCGTCGGAGGGCTCGAGGACCACCTGCTTCGACGGGTCGCCACGGACGATCCGCCTCGCAGGCAGGCTCGCCTTCGCGAGGTCGCGGTAGATGGACCAGGACAGGTCGATGCGCCGCCGCAAAGTCGCGTCGACGGGCCGGATCGCCTTCGCTGGCACTCCTGCGATCAGCTGCCCTGCGGGGAACTCGGCGGACTCCCGGACGACCGCGCCGCTTGCGACGAGGCAACCGGATCCGATGGCGGCGCCACTGTTGATCGTCGCGTTCATGCCGACGAGGGAATCATTCCCGACCGTGCACCCGTGCACGACGGCGGAATGGCCGACGGTCACGCGCGCGCCAATCCGGGCCGGCATGCCGCGGTCCACGTGCACGACGACGTTGTCTTGCACGTTCGCATCGCGGCCCACAACGATCGCGTCGAGGTCTCCTCGCAAGACGGCCCCGTGCCAGATGCTCGCGCCGTCCTCGATCGTCACGTCTCCGACGATCACCGCGCTCGGCGCGACGTAAATCATCGGCTCACTCGAGGTTCACCAGGACGTTCTTCACGTGCGTGTAGAAGAGCACCGCGTCCGCGCCTTGCTCCGAGCCTAGGCCGCTCTGCTTCCATCCCAGGAACGGAGTCTGCGGGAAGGTGACCGGGTACTCGTTAATCGAAACCATGCCGGCCTTCAGGCGTCGCGCCACGGCGTGGGCTCGGCTGACGTCCTGCGTCCAGACGCCCGCGGCGAGCCCATAGGGCGTATCGTTCGCCCGCGCGATCGCTTCGTCGAGGTCGGAGAACGACCATGCGGCCAAGACCGGGCCGAAGACCTCCTCCCGCGCGACGCGCGCTCCCTCGGGGGGATCCTGGAAGATCGTAGGCTGGAGGAAATTCCCGGTCGCGAGGTCCGCGGAGTCCGGACGCCGGCCCCCGGTGAGGACTTTCGAGCCTTTCGAGATGCCGTCGTCGATCGCCTTCGTCACGTTCGCGGCATGCTCGCGCGAGACGAGCGGCCCCATCTGGACCTCCTCTTTTGTCCCGGGTCCGAGCCGCAACTTCTCCGTCTGCTCCTTGAGCTTCCCGAGGAGCGTCGACGCGAGGCTCTCATGCACGAGCAGCTTCGAGCCGGCCCAGCACATCTGACCCGCGTTCTGGAACGCGCCCCAGAGGGCGCCCTTGACCGCGCGGTCCAGCTTCGCGTCCGCCAAGACGATTTGGGAATTCTTCCCGCCGAGCTCGAGCGTCGTCGGGACGACGCGGTCCGCGACGATCCGCAGCAGTTGCTTCCCGGTGTCCGTGGATCCCGTGAAGGTCACCGAGTCGACGTCGCGGTGGTTCGCGAGCGCCTCCCCGACCTGCCGACCCGGGCCCGTGACCACGTTCACCACGCCCGGAGGAAATCCGCTCGCGGCCGCGAGTTCGCCGAGGCGGAGGGCGGTGAGCGGCGTGAGCGTCGCGGGCTTCAGGACGACCGTGTTGCCCGCCGCGAGTGCGGGCGCGATGCCCCTCGAGGCGAGGAGGAGCGGGTAGTTCCACGGCGCGATGTGGGTCGTCACCCCGAGCGGCTCGCGCACTGTGTAGTCGAGCCGGGCCCCGGGCACCGGGATCGTGTCGCCCTGAATTTTATCGGCCAGACCTGCATAATATTCGAACAACTTGTACACGTAGGCGATGTCGCCTTTCGCCTCTCGGATCGGCTTGCCGACGTTCAGCGACTCGAGCCGGGCGAGGTCCTCGAAGTGGTCCCGGATCTGCTGGCCGAGCAGCCACAGCAGCCGCCCGCGTTTGCTCGGATCGAGGTCCCGCCATTCCGGCGACTCGAAGGCCCGGCGGGCCGCCTCGACCGCCGAATCGACGTCGTCTTTCGTCCCCGAAGCGACGCGGGCGATCGGCCGATTCGTCGCGGGATCCAAGACCTCCGCGGTGGCGCCCGAGGAGGACGGGGCCGATTTCGCGGCGATGTACAAGCCGTGTTCTTGCACGTCCATCGTCGTCTCGCTCCACGAACGAGCCGCGACCTATAAGCGTGTGGCTTTGCGAGCTCGCACCGGTGGCCTCTTATCTCGCGCGGCCGATGCGCGCCGAGGAGTGCCGTGCCGGACGTCGTGCGTGCGAGCCGCACGCTTCCGTGGCGGGAGGCGGCGAGGGACGTCGACGCCCTGCGACCGATGCTGCTCGACCAGTTCCGCCACGAGGATTTCCGCGGGAAGACGGTCCTGGATATCGGCACGGGGGAGGGTCGTCTCGCGTTCGTCGCCGCGGCGGGCGGGGCCCGGGTGATCGGCGTGGACCTCGATCGCGCGAAACTCCTCCATGCCCGCGCCTATGCCGGCGTCCGGGACGTGCGGAACGCGGAGTTCGTGTGGGGCGACGTCGAGAAGACGCCTTACGCCGAATTCGTCCACGGCCCGATCGATGCGGTGACGAGCAATCTCTGCATGTCGCCGGAGATCGTGTGGCACGCGGCCCGCGCCATGCGCCCCGGCGGGCTGTTCATCTTCTGCTGCCACCACGGGGACCATTGGAAGGAGACCCGCCGCGGATCGCGCTGGGCGTTCTACGAGGACACGATGACGGACTTGCTCGAGGAGAACCGCTTCGCGGTCGAGTTCATGGGCGTCGACACGACCCTTGCGACGTTCGAGGCGTTGCGGGAGGTCGAGCTCTTCCTCCGGGACGCGACGGTCCGCCGGTGGGTCGAGGACGGACGCTGGGAGGAACTCGCTGACTCCTTCGAACGCGGAGACAAGAGGCTCACCTTCTCCTTCCTCGTCGCGAAGGCCCGCCGCACGGCGCTCCCGTACAAGGCCGAGTGAGAGCGGCGGCTCGGCAAAGCTCATCCGCCGGAGTCCGATTCGGGAAGGGGGAGTCGATGTACCTCGGGGCGCACGTCTCGATCGCGGAGAACATCGCCCTCGCACCGGAACGAGGTCGCGCGGTCGGCGCCGAGGCAATCCAGATCTTCTCGCGCAGTCCGCGGATGCTCCGACGGACGAAGCCGCTCACGCCCGAGGAGACGCAAGGCTTTAAAGACAACGTGGTCGCGAACGGGATCGCCCGCGCGGTGATCCACGGGAACTATCTGATCAACCTCGGCGGTCCGGATGACAACACGCTCAAGTACAGCCGCGAGGCGTTCGTCGAGGAACTCGATCGGGCGCAGGCTCTCGGGGTCCGCGACGTCATCTTCCATCCCGCCAGCCACGGCGGGAGAGGCGAAGCGTATTCGGTCCGGGCGACGGCCGAGAGCCTCGACTGGTCGTTCGACCACGCGAACGCCCCGGACGTCTTCGCGGTCCTCGAGAACACGGCCGGCCAAGGGAACGTGATCGGATCGAGGTTCGAGCAGCTCGCGGAGATCGTCAAGGGATCGGCCCACCCGGAGCGGCTCGGGGTCTGTGTCGACACATGCCACACCTTCGCCGCGGGATACGACTTCCGCGCGCGGGACGGGTACGACGCCCTCATGCGGACGATCGACGAGACCGTCGGGTTGGGCCGCATCCGGGCGTTCCACCTGAACGATTCCGTCGGCGACCTCGGGTCCCACTGGGACCGTCACGAGGACATCGGGAAGGGCAAGCTCGGCCAGGAGGCGTTCCGGTTCCTCGTGAACGACGAACGTTTCCGCGAGATCCCCGGCTGCCTCGAGTTCCCCGGCCAGGAAGGCGGCTACCGGAGGAACCTCAAGACGCTGCGCTCGCTCGTCACGGGCCCGAACCCGCCGACGTCGCCGCGGGCGCCACCCGGCAAACGAGCCGGTCGCGGAACCGTGCGAGGAACAGGTAAGACCGCCGGACGCGGCGCATGAGGGCCTCCGAACCCCGGAGGACGTGCGCGAAGCCGACGCCCATCGGGAACGCTTCGATGAGGGTCGGCACCGCGTCCCCGCCGGAGGTGATGCGGCCTCCCGGGTCGATCATGTGGAAGACCGCGAGCACTTCGTCGTCGGGCACGCCGCGCAAGAGATCCCGCGACGATTGGGCCGGGCGGATGCGGATCCGCCGCCGGAGGTCCGCGGCGTGGACCCACCGACCGAACGCGCCGCACACGCCGCACTCCCCGTCGAAGAGGAGCACGTACTCGCGACCCGACATCGTCCCTCGGTCCTCCCACGCGCCCGCGCGGCTTAAACGAAACGCCCGCTCGGGGGAACCGTTATGCGGCACTCGACGTTCCGCGACCTCGGTGTCCCGGTGATCGTGAACCCGTCCTCGTTGTCCGATCGAGCCGCGTACCGCCTCATGATCTCGGCGTTCGTCCCGCGACCCATCGCGTTCGTGTCGACCCGCAGTCCCGCAGGGGTCGACAACTGCGCGCCGTTCTCCTTCAGCATGGGCGTCTCGAGCCACCCGATGGTCCTCGCGGTCTCCATCGGGGAGCGCGATGGACGGCCGAAAGACACCGCACGGAACATCCTCGACACCCGAGAATTCGTCGTCAACCTCGTGACGGAGGCGATCGCGGAGAAGATGAACCAGACCTCCGGGGATTACGCGGGGACGGTGAGCGAGTTCGACGAGGTGGGACTCACTCGGGCCTCTTCCGAGGTCGTGCGGGCGCCGCGGATCGCGGAATCGCCCGTGAACTTCGAATGCCTCTTGATCCGTGCGGTGCGCATCGCGGACAACCTCGTGTTCTTCGGCGATGCGGCGCGGCTCCACGTGGACGATGCAATCCTGACGGACGGCCTCGTGGACGTCCACAAGCTCCGAGCGATCGGTCGACTCGGCGGCCCGCGGTACTGCCGGACGCAGGACGTCTTCGAGATGGTCCGCCCGAAGATCACGGGGCCGAAGGGCGCCCGGCCGACGGACGCCCGGTGACGGATCAGAACGGCAGCTTGCTAAGGCCGATCGCGAGCGGGAGGAGCGCCTCGTCCCTCCCGAGGAAGTTCGCGGTCTGGAAGACCGCGTTCAGGTAGCTGATCGTGTGCTCCTTCTCCCCGACCGTCCAGTTGCCGTAGAAGTCCACGGTCTTCGCGAGGAGATCCGCCAGCGGGACGTCGGCCTCGAGGGCCCGCCGCACGGTCTCCTCCGCGGGGGGCGACTTGTACCGCAAGCTCGACTCGAAGGCGGCGAACATCGATTCCGGCCCACTCGACTCCGTCTCGCCGAGCTTCAGGAACTCCGGATACCCGAATCGTGTCGTGAGCGTGCGGTAGAGTTTCCACAGCAGCCACGCGTTCTCGGATGGCGTGAGGTATCGCGTGGCGATTCGGGCGGCGTGGACCTGGCTGAGGGTGTGGCCCAGGAAACCCGGGTCCGCGCTCGCCGCGATGAGGAGCGGCCGATACGCGACGTCCGCCTGGCCCTCGAAAGCGAAGGCGCGCAGCATCCCCTCGACGCGATCGAATTCCCACTCCTCCACCAGGCGAGACAGCCGATCCATGTCCGCCTCGCCTTCGCCGGCGCCCGCGAGCACGGGGATCTCGACCGGCGCGACCCCTTGAAGGGCCATCGCCTGGACGTACCCGAGGTTCGCGAGCGGGACGAGGCCGCGCGGCGCTCCCAGGACCGAAGCGACGTCGGAATACGCGACGGCCATGGAGAGGTTGTGGCCCAGACGGCCGAGGTCGTCGAGGGCCGCACGGATCGCGTGATGTGCGGCCGCCTCGATGCCGTGGTCCAGCGCGATTCGGCCAAGCAACGCGGCCGCCTTCGGTCCCGCCTGGTCGTGGACGACCTTCCGGTACGCGGCCTCCATGTCCTCGCGTTTCGCGGACGGCACGGCGCGCGCGTTCGCCTCGGCCTGGACCGCGGTCAGGGGCCGTTTCTGCAGGCTGAAGTTGTACAGGACGAGAAATCGCAGGAGGCCGAGTCCTCCCGGCGGCCGGGTGAGCCGCAACAGGTCTCGCCCCGCGTGAAGGGTCAGCATGCCGTGCGGCGTGTGCAGCTGCGGGTCGTCGTGGTTCGAGACGACCGCGAGGAGTTCCTGCAGGATCGGCG
>DASPZJ010000067.1:0-5130 GCA_035636315.1 Thermoplasmata archaeon | reverse complement strand
ACGCCCGCGGGCAGGTTCTCGGCCTTCTGGAGGCCGCCACCGGGCGCGCTTGGCGGGTCGAACATCGAATAGTTCATCTCCGGCATATCCTGGAACTTCCAGCCGAAGACATCCGAGAGAAACGCTTTCGTCTTCTCGGGTGCGGTCGAATGAAATTCCACGTGCACGATGCTATTCGGTTTCTGCGCCATGTCTGTCCGTCCCCTTTCCCGCGAGGGAGAGGCCGGATGGTACGCCCAGGTATTAAGAGATGGGTCCAAGGAGAGGAGCGAGAGTTCGGTTCCTTGACGTTCTCGGCCTTGATAAGAAACGGAGTCCGCGTGAAGATGTTGGGCGGCTCGCGGCGCTGGGCCCGCTCTCGTCCGACGAACGGTTCGCGCAGGAGCGTGAAGTCCTCACGGACCGGCTTTGGCACGGTTAGAAGTAGGCACCGATGAAGGCGACGACACTCCCCGCGAGCACAAGGATGGCTTCGGTGCCGAAACCGACGAGGAACAGGAGGACTCCGACGACCGCGGTCAGGATGCCCGCGCCCGTCAAGCGGGCCCGGACAAAGAGAATCGCCTTGCTCGCACGATAGATCCTCGACGCTCCGAACATGGCGCCGATTCCAAGGATCGCGTGGAAGGCCGAGACCAGGGTTAGGGTGGAGACGGTTTGGCTCGTTGAGAGGGTGGCGACAAGGACGAGGATACCGCCCGCGAGGGCGGGAAGCGCTCCGACGAGGCCGAATATCCATCGGACGCTATATCGGCGCAGGAAACCGAACATGACAGGACGTGAGCGGTTCCGTACATAATGGACGTTGCGCCGCCCACGACCGTCTTTCCGACCTTGGGTGCACGCTAATGGGATGCCCCGCCGGTTCGGGCGGTCTGGCCGGCAACGAGGAGTCGCGTCGGCGACAATGCAGCCCTATCGTCGGTTTTGCAGAAAGGCAGAACGGGCCTCCGAGGATGCCGCCTATTCCTTCCGCGCTTCTTTGGCCTTCGGGCGCAACTCGCGGCTCCCGCATTTCCGGCATCGGGTTGCCCGCATCGCGTTCCGTGCGTAGCACTGCATGCAGATCATCTTGTGCAGCCGGCGTCGCTCGGCCTCCGGGAAGCGGGCCATATGGAGGGCGAGGCCGGGGTGGTTTAAGAAGGCTTCGGGCCCATCCTCTTTACTCGGGGATGAGACCAGCGAACGCCTCGGGGATTTCCTCATACCCCATCTTGTCAATGAACTCCCGACGGTTCGGGAGAACGAAGTCCCGGTCGAGGGTCGCGAGGGGCTGTCCGTCGGGTGAGTACGCTTCGACGGCCACGGCGAGCCGGTTCGGGCCCGTGGCCTTCGCTCGCCCTGCGATGCGGAGTCGCATCCCCGTCGGCACCCACCGTTGGAGGTTCAGCGCGCTCGTGCGCACTGGAACCCCGATCCGCCTGCGACTCCAAACACGGTCCAGTTCGCCGTTTCCAACATCGCGGTGTGCAGGATCCCGGAGTGGAGACGGCCAGGCCACCCCTCCATCGTCACGGCCGCCGGAAACCCGGTCTCCACGCAATCGCCGACACGCCGAAAGGATAGGCGCAACCCCCGCGGATTGCCCGGCCCGCAACCGAAGCACGGATTCGTCTCGTCGTTCTCCAAGGCCACGCCGGGTTCCTCTACCGCCATCGACTCGCCGGTCGAACTCAGGCCGAGAATCCGTATAAGGGTTCGTTGCTCGCGCTTCTCCGGCACCGCATCAGCGTGGAACGAGCTGAGGTCGAGGCGCGCGGGCGACCCAACGTGACCCGATGCGGGCGAGGCGGCACCCGAAGCACGCCCGGTGGTATGGGCCTTCGAGGGATCCGGACTCGTAGCGGGCGAACGAATCGGGGCGGAACGGCCGCTTGCCCAGACGGACGCTCACCGCGTCGTGAAGGCCTTGCATCCAAACGCTCATGCGGGGGCGACACCGCCCACACGGCCAGCCTTCCGCGACGCCGTGGAGCATCCGCCAAAGCGTTCGAGCGAATCGTAACCGCACGCCGAACCAGACCGAGCGCGAGTTGCGCGTTGGCCGGGAATGGACGGATGGCGGAACGCCGTTCACATTGGTCGCCGCCTCGCGTTCCCGCAACGCCGCGGGTAACCCGTCTTCGTTGATAAGGAAACCGAACAGCGTCCCCCTTCAGGTGCGTGCCTGCCGCCGCGACGCGTATCCCCTAGGCTCGCATCACAACCTTTTCCTAGAGTCATTTCCTACCTACGCGTGTGAAGCGGAAGGAACGGCCCCCGAAGGATTCGCGACCGAAGGAAAAGCGGTTCCGTCACGGAGGACGCAAAGGTCGACGCGAACCGCATCGAAAGGATCGCGCGCGAAAATGACGGCGGCCGATCTGCCGTTTGGGTCCCGCACCGAGGTAACAGCTTGCTATTCGACTACGAGTTCCGGCTGAGGATCCGTGCGCCGCGACCCACGGTCTTCGAGCGGCTCCTGCGGATCGAGCATCTAGCCCGCTGGTTCTGCGGCTGGTCGCGCATCGAGCCGAAAGTCGGCGGATCGTTCAAGTTCGGCGGGGAAACATGCATCCTTCAACCGGACGGGCGAGGATGGGAGACGGCGATCGACAAGGGCGATGTGCTCCGCAGCTTCGCCTTCACGTGGCCCATCCGCGGCATCGCGACCCGGGTGTCGTACACCTTGGACGACGACGGCTCCGACGCGACGATCTTGGAGGCGCGTCACATCGGGGTCCCGATCCGCGAGAGCACCTGTGGGACGATGCAGGACGCGTGGCGCATGTGCCTCGGCAATCTCAAGTCGATCGCAGAGGGTCGCACGGACAGCGTCCGGCCCGACCACTCGGCCGTCACGAGCCCCGAAATGCGGCTCTCGGCCTTGATCGAAGCCCCTCCCACGCGAGTGTTCCAGGCGTTGACGGACCCGGCCGAACTCGACGGATGGACGACCGGTGGTGTGCCTACGAAGAAGGCTCGCGCCGAACTGCGCCCGGGTGGCGCCTTCGCCTTCGGAGAGGGAGATGGACCCGATCGAGTTCTCGAAATCGAACGAGGGCGGCGGATGGTCCTCCGCTGGCCGCTCCGAGAGGGTGAGCTGCGCGTGTCGCTGGAACTCGAGGAGAAGGCGAGCGGGACAGCACTCTACGTCGTCGCATCCGGCTACGCCGATATCCGCAGCCCTCGAATCATCGAGCACCGAGGCCGGTGGTCCGATCTCCTCGTTTGCCTGAAGAACCAGATCGAGAGTGGGCACGCCGGATTCCTCAACGCATACGAGAATCAGATGCGAGCCCGTTGAGGGCTAACTGCCGACCAGGTTCGGCCAATCTTCGAGCACCGCCATCGCGGCGTTATGGCCCGCGGCACCGATGACGCCCCCACCCGGATGGGCTCCCGCGCCGCAAAGATAGAGCCCACGAACCGGCGTCCGATAGCGGGCCCACCCGGGCACGGGACGGAAGGAGAACATCTGATCCGGCAGAATCGCACCATGGAAGACGTCGCCCCGCGTGAGGCCGTATTCCCGCTCCATGTCGAGCGGCGATCGCCACCGCATCGCAATCACTGCGCGGCGGATGTTCGGGGCGTAGCCCTCGAGGACGTCGAGGATCCGGTTCGCGAAAGGTTCCGACTGGGTCTCCCAGGAACCGCGCGTCAGGTCGAACGGAGCGAACTTCGCGGATATGGTGAGCGTGTGCTGTCCCGCGGGCGCGACGGTCTCATCGTTCGTCGACTGGAGGACGAATTCGAGGAACGGTTCTCGGGACGGCTCGCCTCGCCGCGCGTCGTCATATGCGTGTTCCAGATAGTCGACCGACGGGGCGATGTCGATGATCGTCCGGTGATGCGGCTGGACGGACCTGCCAGGAATCGCCTCGAAATCCGGCAGTTCCCGCAACGCGAGGTTCAACTTGAACGAAGACGACTCAAAGCGGATCCGCGAGACCGCACGGACGAAATCTGCCGGCAGGTTGTCCTTCCCGACCAAGCCGAGAAAAGTCCGCTTTGGATCGGCGTTGCTCAGGACGACGCGAGCCCCGATCGACGTGCCATCCGCAAGCGTAACGCCGACGGCACGGCCATCCAGAATCCCGATATGTGCGACCTCGACGCCGGTCCGGATTTCCGCTCCGAAGAAACGACCGGCCTGAGCGATTGCCTCGGAGATCGCTCCCATTCCACCGAGGGCCCAGCCCCAAGCACCCTTCACCCCGTTGATCTCCCCGAGCATATGGTGGCCCAGGACGAAGGACGTCCCCGGAGTCCGAGGGCCCGCCATGGTGCCCGCGACTGCGCTCGTCGCGAAGGATGCTTTCACCTCGTCCGACTCGAAGAAGTCGTCGAGCAGGTCTGCGATCGACATCAGCATGACCCGGCGCAGGAAGTCCTCGGCCTCCGGCGTTTGGACGAGGCTCGCCAGATCCGCGAGTGACACAGGCGGCGCGAGGAGAGTCGGTTCGACCAGCTCCGCGAACTCCTCCCAGAAACGCTCGTACCTCGGCCACGCGAGTGCGTCCGCCTTGGAGAACCGCTCGATCTGCTTCCGGTTCCATTCGGGGTCGAGTCGGTACAGGAGGTATCGGCGATCGGGAAACGGGAGGAAGCTCGAAGGATCGTAGACGTGTTCCTCGAGGCCGAACGAGGAGAGACGCAAGTCCTCCTTGATCTCCGGGCGGAAGAGACCGCAGGTGTAGGCGAGAGTCGACACTCGGAATCCGGGAAGGATCTCCTCCGTGACGCAGGCCCCTCCGACGATCGGTCGACGCTCAAGGACGAGGACTTTGAGACCCGCCTTCGCGAGGTATGCGGCGGCGACGAGCCCGTTGTGACCGCCGCCCACGACGATCGCGTCCTGCGGGATCATCCGGGACGGTATCCGGGGGCTCGCTAAAGCGATTGCTCCATCGTCACGCTTTCTTCCGCTCGGGCTCGAAGAAAGGCCGCTCCACGACCGTGGCAGGCGCCCGATGGCGCTCCCACTCGACGGACACTTCGATCTCCACTCGGGTCCCGATCTCCGAGTAAGGCGCCGCGACCGTTGCGATCGCGATGTATTTTTTCAGGAGCGGGGACCAGCAACCGCTCGTGGCCCAACCGACTTGGCGGTATCCGGAATAGAGGGGGACTTTCTCTCGCCACGGT
>DASPZJ010000066.1:0-2663 GCA_035636315.1 Thermoplasmata archaeon | reverse complement strand
AGCGCCATGCCCCATCTCGACCGGCTTTTTCTCGATCATGCCCGCCCCCCGGAGGACGTACGCCACGCCGCGCCGTTCGCGATCGATGGGGACCGACAGGTCTGCCTCCCGGGTGAAATCGATGTCCGTGCACTCGAGTTGCATGAACGTGTCGGCCCGTGCGAGGGGGCCGATCACGGGGCGCTGCATCGTGCCGTCGCGGGATTCCGTCGCATCTCCGGCATCCTTGATTTGAATAGACGTCGGCGGTGCCTCCGTGTGCCACGGCAAGCGGAGGACGATCGACAGCCAGCGAGCGCTCCGGCCTTCCTGGGTCGGCTGCATCGTGAGTTCGTGACGGATCTCCTGGTGAGCCGTGACCACGAGCACGGACCCTGGGAAAAGCACCGTGTGCGTGCCCGCTCCATCCTCGTGGTGCACGCTGCCATCGAGCACGTAGGCGACGACCTCCTCGGCCAAGTGGGGATGAAGACCGACCTGCATCCGGCGCGTCGTCACGGTTTCAGCGAAGCGATCGAACGGAGGGAACGGACCCTGTTCGGCTGTCGGCATGAGCAAATGCGATGTCGGATCCGAGAGGTCTTCGTGGCTGGATCGAATCATCACTCGTCCATGAGGGGCCTTCCCGGTCATCGACGTCCTGTCTGCGGCCTCTGATAGACGCGTGACGCTATCTAACCTCTTCGTCTTCGTTGGCCACCGCGAGCCGAGATCGTCCCGTCCCAAGACGCGGCTCCGCATGATCGAGGCAGACCCGAACGGTGGCCCCCACCCCTCGCTTGACGGGGAACTAGCGGCGCGGAGTTCATATCGAGCGGCGGGTCCGGTGCACGCAGGGAATCCGAACGACCTTGGCCCCATGGATCGGATCGGAGGAGAACGGCGACCGATAAGCATAGACGGGTGCGCGCCTTGTCGGGGGACCTTGTCCCTCAATGCCGACGGCGATCAACGAGCTTCCGGGATCTCGGATGGGCAGGCGCAACGACGACCCCGTCCCCGGATCGAGACCCTTGCCGACCTCATCTTCGGACTATCGCTCTCGATCGGATCGCTCGCCCTTCTCGTTAGCCCACCGGTATCCAGGGACGAGATCAACCGACACATCGTCGCGTTCGGTTTTACCTTCGTCATCCTGATCACGGCCTGGCTGATCTACACGACCTACATGTCCGTGCTGCCGATCGAAACGAAAGCCGTCACGCTCCTCAATGTGGTGCTTCTTCTGCTGGTGGCGGTCATCCCCTACCTGTTCAACACGGTCGAAGCCGTCAACCCGACGCTCACTCCCGAGGAGGCCCTCCGCGTGAGCGACTACTCGTCCACCCTGTTCACCCTCGACCTGTCCGGCATTCTGCTGATCCTGGCCGCTTTCGCTCACGTAATCAGCATCGAGGAGAAAGGGCTCGTCGCTCCCGGGGTCGTCCGACTGTTCCGCAACGGGAGAACCGATTGGTGATCCTGGCCGCCCTCATGACCATCGCGATCGCGCCGCCGTTCTGGGAGGTGACGATCGTCGGCGTGCAAGCTCGGGTCCTCTGGTGGTCCCTTCCTCTGCTCTCCTACTGGATTGGCCGCGCCGTCCGTCCGGAGAGCCGGACGTATCGGCTCAGATCTTGAGCCGCCCGGCGGACCGCAAGACGGCGAGGGCATCGACGGTGACCCACTCGTTCATCCGCGTCCGGCTCGTCCCGCCCCAGTCGACGTAGTCGGCATTGGCTTCCATCGTCCGAGGGCGGACCTTGTAGTGCCGCTTCTCGGCGGGCCAACCGCCATCGGGCAACCGCCGTTCTTCGAGGAGGTCGAGCGCGTCGGCGCAACGCGGATCTCGGATTCGTCCGATCCCGGCCATCGCCTTGAGCCCGCCGAGGTAGTCGTAGCGCCAGTAGAGCGGATAGTGGAGGGCCGCGAAATCCGGATGGATGACCCGTCCATCCGAGGCCCGCTTGAACAGCCTCCTTCGGAGGAACACCTCGCTGGCCCGTTCCACCGCCTCGCGCAACGCGGCGGATCGGTGCGTCCGCGCGTACGCCGCCAGCCCGAGCATCGGCAGCCGCGTCTCCATGAACGACGAGGTGTCGGCGGTCGGGTGCCGGTCGCAGTTCCACCCTCCGTCGGGCCACTGCCAGTGGAGCAGCCGCTCGACGAGGGAGTCGGCCCGCTCATCGGCGATTCCGAGGATCGTGAGGAAGTAGAGCGGATTCCCCTGCTGGGACGCGCAGCGGCGGTACCGACCTTCCATCACGGGGACGCCTTCGTGTCGGTACGCCTCGGCCTCGGTCCCCGCGGTGAACTCTCGGAAGTAGCTCGGTTTCAGCCAGAACTCCAAAATCCGGTCCCGCATCGGATAGAGGCTCTCGTCCCCCTCGGGATATCCGATGTCGGCGAGGCTCGCAAGGACCCAATGGACCCCTTGCCACTTGTAGTAGACCGCCCGTGCGGTCCCCGGCCGGCCGAGCTGGTCGCGCCGGGACAGGAGCGCCCGGACCCGAGGGGAGCGGCGGATCTCGTCCTCGAGCGCCCGCACCCGCTTCGAGTCGCGGTCCTCCCTCAGGACGTGGACTCTCGTCTTCCACTGGATCGAGGGCTCCTTCGAACGGAGGAGCGCGTCCAGGACCGAGCCGGCGCCTATCGTCACCGCGACTCGGAAGAATCGGGCCTTG
>DASPZJ010000065.1:0-4292 GCA_035636315.1 Thermoplasmata archaeon | reverse complement strand
ATCCGCATCTCCCAGCGGTCCCACGTCTCGCTGCCCTCGCCGTCGGGGGACTTGCGGACCGGCACGAGGAGCCTCTTCGTCGGCAGCGGGATCGGCCCGGACATCGCGACGCCGGTGCGCTCGGAGATGAGCTTGATCTGTTGGCACACGTTGTCGACCTTCTTCGGGTCCGTTCCGCTCAGCGAGATCCGCGCCTTCTGGGCCATGGTTCAACCTGAGGACCGGAAGGAGTGGATGGAGGTCACCGCTTTTCGACGTCGATGACCTGACCCGCCGCGACGGTCTGCCCCATGTCGCGGACCGCGAACCGTCCCATCTGCGGGAACGCCTTGAAGGGCTCGATCACGAACGGCTTCGAGGGACGGATTTTCACGCGCGCCGCGTCTCCCGTCTTCAGGAAGTCCGGCTTCTCGGGCTTCGGCGCGCCCGTCTTGGGGTCGAGCGCCGCGATGATCTCCTCGAAGGTGCACGCGACCTGGGCCGTGTGCGCGTGGAAGACCGGTGTGTAGCCGGCCGTGATGACGCTCGGATGGTTGAGGACGATGATCTGCGCCGTGAAGGACTTCGCGACCGTCGGCGGGTGATCCGTCGGGCCCGCGACGTCCCCGCGCCGGAGGTCTTTCTTGTCCACCCCGCGGACGTTGAACCCGACGTTGTCGCCCGGTTCCGCCTGGGGGATCTGCTCGTGGTGCATCTCGATCGACTTGACCTCGCCGACCTTGTCCGCGGGCATGAAGTGGATCTTCATCCCGACCTTCAGGAGGCCGGTCTCGACGCGTCCGACGGGCACGGTGCCGGCGCCGGTGATCGAGTAGACGTCCTGGACCGGGAGGCGGAGCGCCAGGTTCGTCGGCTTCGGCGGCACGTTGAGTTCGTTCAGCGCGGGCACGAGGGCGGGGCCCTTGTACCACGACATCTTCGAGGAAGGCTTCGTGATGTTCTCGCCCTTGTACGAGCTGATTGGGATGAAGGGGACCTTGTCGACCTTGTAGCCAACGCCCCGCAGGAGCCCGGTGAGCTCCGTCTTCAGTTCGTTGAACCGCGCCTCGGCGAACGGGGGCTTCGCCGCGTCCATCTTGTTGATTGCGACGATGAGCTGCTCGACGCCAAGCGTGCGTGCGAGGAAGATGTGCTCCTTCGTCTGCGTCTGGACGCCTTCCGCCGCGCCAACGACGAGGACGGCGGCATCGGCCTGGGACGTCCCCGTGATCATGTTCTTGACGAAGTCGCGGTGGCCCGGTGCGTCGATGATCGTGAAGTAATACTTGTCCGTGTCAAAGCGCTTGTGCGCGACGTCGATCGTGAGGCCGCGCTCGCGCTCCTCCTTGACCTGGTCCATGACGAACGCGAACTCGAAGGTCGCCTTGCCCATCTGCTCGGCGAGCTTCTTGAGGTTCTCGAGTTCGTGGGGGTCGATGTTTCCCGTGTCGTACAGGATCCGGCCGACCGTCGTCGACTTCCCGTGGTCGACGTGGCCGATGAACACGAGGTTCAGGTGAGGCTTCGCAGGCATGCTTTTAGCTCCGTAGGACGCGCCTAATCATCCTGTCGTATTTATGCATTTCCTCCCGCGCGCATGGTTCGGACCGAGTGATTTTCTCCATGGGAACGCGCGAGGACGGGACGCTCACTCCCCGCCGAAGCGGAGGCCCGCCGACTCGAGCACGTCCTCGTGGGACCGCGCGATCTCCTCCTTCGTCGTGCGGCGCAGGTCGACGAACGCCAACTCCTTCCATGCCGCGGGGCGAGGAACCTCCGCAGCCGCGAGCTCGCCCCGGAACAGGAGCTCGATGTCCCAGTGGTGCGGGCGTCCTGGGAAGCGCTTCGGGGTGTAGGCCTCCGAGACGACCTGGGGATCCGAGAGGACGAGGCCCGGAAGGTCGAGCTGTTCGCGGGCGATCCGTCGGGCGGCGTCCTGGGGCGCCTCGAGGAAGATGAGGTGGGACGAAGGGAGCATCCAGCCGCGGGAGTGCACCTCCACGCGCCTCGGATCGAGGGCTCCGATGTGATCCCAAGGAGCCTCCGGATTCATGTGGCCCATGAGGATTCGCGAGGGCTGTCCCGCCTGCGCCACGATCAAGAAGGCGGACAGGCACACACCGCCCTCCGGGATTTCCGTGATGCTGAACGCGGCCGTATCCGGAGACTTGCTGAAACGGCTGAACCGTCGGTCCGTGGTCATTGGATCCCGGCGGTCCATCGCCTGGAGGACGCTTCAGGATTGCGAAACGATGGGACCCCGACCCGGCGACCGCGGCTCACGCGGCGTAGTACGCTTCGTCGTACGGTTCCGGCGGCAGTCCCTTCCGGGTGCGGATCGCGCGGACGACCTCCGACAGAAGGTTCCCCGGCACGGCCTCGAAGCCGCTGTTCTCCGTCGACCACAGGGCGCGTCCCTGCGTCGCCGACCGGATGGCGGAGGCGAAGCCGAACATCTCCGCGACCGGCGCCTTCGCGTGGATGACCGTGATCTCCCCTTCCTGGCTGATGTCCTCGATCACGCCACGGCGGCTCTGGATGTCGCCGATCGCAGCACCCATGAAGTCTTGCGGGACGTTGATGAAGACCTTCTGGACAGGCTCCAGCAGGATGCGTCCGGCCTGGACCATCGCGCCGTAGATCGAGGATCGGGCGGCGGGGATGACCTGCGCGGGCCCGCGGTGGACGGAGTCCTCGTGGAGCTTCGCGTCGACGAGGCTCACCTTCAGCGCCATGCCTTTCTCCGCCGCGAGCGGGCCGCGGTTCATCGCCTCCGTGAAGGCTTCCTTGATCAGCTCCATCGTCTCGTGGAGATACTGGATCCCTTTCGTCGCATCGAGCAGCATGTTCGTGTCTTGGATCCACACGACGTTCTTCGCGTCGTTCCGGTCCATCCCGAGCTCCTCGAGCTTCTTCGCGAGGACCTTCGAATCCTTGATGCGCTGGCCGGACGCGATCTCCCCGGCGCGGATCGCGGCGACGACCTTCGCCTCGAGCGGCTCGACCTCCATGTAGAAGCGGTTGTGCTTGTTCGGCGACTTGCCTTCGAATGGCCCGCCCTTCCCGCCGACGCCCTCCCGGTACACGACAATCGGAGTGCTCGTCGTGACAGGGATCTTGTAGTCGTTCTGGACGCGGTAGATCGTGATCTCGAGGTGGAGTTCGCCCATGCCGGAGATCAGGTGCTCGCCGGTCTCCTGGTTGATCTCCACCTGGATGCTCGGGTCCGCCTTCGCAAGGAGGCGCAGGGCCTCGACGAGCTTCGGCAGGTCCGACGTCGACTTCGCCTCAACGGCGATCGTGACGACCGGGTCGGAGTAGTGGACGATTTTCTCGAAGGGCTGCATCTCCTTGTCGTCGCTCACGGTCGATCCGGCGACGGCGTCCCGCAGCCCGACCACGGCGACGACATTCCCCGCGTCGATCTCGTCGACCGGGATGCGTTCCGGGCCGACGATCATCGCGACGGTCTGCGCGCGCTGGGGCTTCGGCATCCCGCTGACCCACAGCTCTTGGCCCCGGCGAATCTTGCCCGAATAGAGGCGACCGGCCGCCACTTCGCCCGCCTGGGGATCGACGATGATTTTCGTCACCATGAACCCCACCGGACCGTTTTCATCGACCGTCATCATCGCTTTGCCGACGGGCGATTGCGGGTCTCCTTTCCAGATGACCGGGATCCGGATTTTCTGTGCTTCGAGCGGATTCGGCAGGTGGCGGATCACCATGTTCAGCACGACGCTGTGGAGAGGCGCCTTCTTCGCGAGCTCTTTCATCGTCCCCTCTTGACAGTGCTTGTAGATGTCCTTGAACCCGATGCCCGTGCGCTTCGTGAAGGGGGCGCTCACGGCCCACTTGTGGTACGCGCTCCCGAACGCGACGCTGCCCGCCTCGACGTTCACCATCCACTTCTCTCCGAGATCCTCGGGCAGCCATTTCCGGATTCGATTGTTGACCTCCATGATGATCTTCTGGAATCGCTGCTGCATTTGCTCCGGGCTGATCTTCAACTCGTTGACGAGGCGGTCCACCTTGTTGATGAACAGGACGGGCCTCACGCGTTCCTTCAGCGCCTGACGGATGACCGTCTCCGTCTGGGGCATGATCCCTTCGACGGAGTCATCGAGGATGATCACGCCATCGATGGCGCGCATCGCACGAGTTACGTCCCCGCCGAAGTCGACGTGGCCCGGCGTGTCGATCAGGTTGATCAGGTACTGGCCGCCTTCGAAGTCGTGGACCATCGATGCGATCGCCGCGTTGATCGTGATGCCGCGAGCCTGCTCCTGCTCGTCGTAGTCCATGAAGAGCTG
>DASPZJ010000064.1:0-17690 GCA_035636315.1 Thermoplasmata archaeon | reverse complement strand
CCCATCGGCCGTGCCAGGGCCGGCCGCGCCATAAAACGTTCGGCTACGCGGGCACGAGGAAGGCGATCAGGACCGTCGCCACGACGAGCGTCACGGCCGTCACGGGGAGGCCCGCCCGCACGAACTGTTTCATCGAGACCTCGACCCCGTCCCGCGCGGCAATCTGCACGACGATCACGTTGCACGCTGCGCCGAGGATCGTCGCGTTCCCGGCGAGCGTCGAACTGGCCGCGAGGGCGATCCAGAGCTGGGGCGAGGATTGCGGCACGACCTCCGCGAGCAGGAGGACCGCGGGCACGTTGCTGATCAGGTTCGACAGGAGGGCGGAGAGGCCCGTCAGCCAGACGAGCCCTCCGGACTGCCCTCCGAACCCGGACGAGAACGCGTCCTGGATCGCCGCCGAGAGGCCGGACGCCCGCACGCCGGCGAGGACGACGAACAGCCCGACGAAGAAGAGGATGATGCTCCAGTCGACCTTCGCAACGAGGGTGCGCGGGGTAGCCGTCGAGACGAACGGCAGGAAGAACAGGACGAACGAGCCGCCGGCGAGGGCGACGAGGGGGAGCCAGTCCGGGGTCGGGGCCGCGAAGAATCCGACCGACACGGCCATCGTGATGCCGAGCGTGAGGGCGAGGCCCGTCCGCTGCAGGCGCACGGGCGGAAGGAGGGCGGCGGGTGTCAGGGGCGCCTTCAGGTCCCTCCGGAACGCGAGCCAGACCAGCCCGATCGCCGCCGCGAGGCACGCCAGGGTCGCGGGCAACAGGTATGCGGTGAAGGTGAGGAACGGGATGCCCGAACGGATCGCGATGAACGCGTTCTGCGGGTTGCCGACCTCCGTCGCCACGCTCCCGATGTTCGCCGCGATCGCGACCGCCACGAGGTACGGCACCGGATTCACGCGGAGCGCCCGCGTGCTTCGGACGACGACGGGGGTGACGAGCAGCGCGATCGTGTCGTTCAGGACGAGCGCCGAGAGGAAGGCCGTCGCGATCATGAGCCACGCGAGGAAGGAGGCCTGGCTCTTCGCCCGCGCGGCGATGCGCGACGAGACGAGGTCGAAGAAGCCGCACACGTCGAGGCCGGAGACGAGGACCATCATCCCGACGAGCAAGAGGATCACATCGAGGTTGATCGCCCCGATCGCCTCGTTCGGGGTGAGGATGCCGAAGAGGAGCATGAGCGCGCCGCCGAGCATCGCGACCGCGGGCCGCTCGAGCGGGAACCGGCCGACGTTGCGGAGGGAAATCAACACGTACGTAACGAGGAAGATCGTCGTCGCCGCGACGAGCGCGTAAGACGCGGCCACGGGGGTCGCGGATGGCCCTCGGCGGTATGGAACTTTCCTCGATGCATGCGGTTCGAAGCTTCACCCACTACGCTTAAATACCGTCACTCAATTCGCCGCATCCTCCGCCCCCCGAACGGGTTTCGTGACGGGGGACGGCTCGACTGTGTGAGCGAGGAGAAACTGCATGAATCCCAGGGGACAACGGGCAATCCGAGTGCTCGCTGGGGCCCTCGTGATCCTCCTCGCCGCGATGGCCCTCCTTCCATTGACCTCGATGGCAGCCACGAACCAGGTCACCGGGGCCGTGACCACGTGCGGACCCCAGACTCCGGTGACGGGGGCCGCGGTGACGTTGGTCGACGCAAACGGGATCAACGCCCCGCTCACCACAACGACGAACGGAGCCGGCGTCTACGCGTTCACGCCGCCGACGGGCAGTTACACGATCTCCACGACGCGGTCGGGATACTACGACGCATCGACCTCGACCCCGATGCGCTTTGACGGCAGCCGCACCGTCACGATCAGCGTCTGCATGAACCGCTACGGCAGCCCGAGCAAGGTCCTGGTCGTGCGCGTCCTGAACGCCGGCTCGCCGGTCGCCGGCGCATCCGTCGCTGCGTACAACGTGTCGAATCCGACGGGGAAAAGCCAACTCGTCGCCACGAACACGACGAACGCAAGCGGCTCCGCAAACCTGACGCTTTGGCCCGCCCCGTTCGTCATCCGAGCGGTGGCGCCCGACTTCCAGACCGATCAGGCGGTCGACGTCAGCAGCACGTCGACGACGACCATCAACCTCGTCCCCGGCCCACGGATCTTCGGACAGGTCCTGGATACGGACGGGAACTTCCTCGGCTCGGGAGTGGTGGCGTGGCTCTACAACCCTGGCGCACCGGCCTCGAGCCTCTACCGGCTCATCCCTGCGGCGGTCAGTGCAAGCTTCTATGACATCCACGCGCCCGCGGGGACGTACACGCTCATCGTCGACGCGGATGGCCATCTCTCCACGCAAGAGTCGGTCTCCCTGCCGACGACGAACCCCCACGACGTCACGCTTGCGGCCGCGCCACCCGAGCTTTACCAGACGAAGGTCGCCTACGGCACGAAGGACTGGAGCAACCTCACGGTGTGGCGCAACCTGACTCTGAACCCGGACAGCACGTTGTCCGGCTTGAGCCCGGCGAATCTGCGGAACCTGCGGCTTCAGATCGACGCGACGCTCGGCAACGGGGATGGTACCCTCACGGCCGGGGAGATCGCCCTCTTCCAGCCTTGGCTACTGGCGAAGGGGCCGGGATATGTGACGACCGACGGCTTCCTGACGACGAGCAACCGGGCGTACAATTCGAGCCTCGCGTCGTACACCGTGCTAGTCAGTCCGACGCTCCCCACCCCGGACGCGAAGGTGTGGATCAACACGACGGCAACGTACTCGCTCAAAGGCGCTCCTCCGTACATCGCCGTCGGGGCGGCGTCGTATCTCGTGACGATGACGATGGTCCCGGACTCGAACACGTCCGCATACCAGAACTACACGTACACGGTCGCATTCCCCCGAGGCTATGAGCTGACCACCTCGCGGGTGCTTCCGGACCCAACCGTCGTGGACATCCTGGGTTTCTCACCCGCCGTGATCGACCCGCGCGTCACGACGGGAACCCCCCAGATCCAGATGACCGTTGCCAGGTCCGTGAACGGGACCGCGAATGCGAAAGTCACGGGGCCCGTGGGCAAGTTCTATGTCGTGAACACAACGTTCGACAACTACCAAGCCTACGTCGCGGGGAAGACGGTCCTGACGTTCAGCGCGAACGACACGAGGGACCCGAACGACCACGAGTCCAGGGGCAACTTCACGTGGCGCTTCACGTCGATTCCGGCGGACGTCCGATACGGCATCTGGACGACGTTCAACTACACGCAGAACGGGACCAAGCCCGTGAACCTGACCTATCGCGATACGGGGGGCAACATTAGTTATCGAAACATTACCTTGTTCGTGGACGACCAGCTTCCAATCGCGCGCTTCAAGACGAACCGGACCGTTGGTGACTCAGCGACGGGCGCGAAGCTGAAGGTGGACGAAGGCATCCCCGTCAAATTCGATGGCGGGCCGTCGTCCGACGGCGCATATCCCGGGAAGAACGGCACGATCCTCGACGGAGGGTTCTCCTGGGACTTCAACGGGGACCACATCGCCGATGCCACGGGGCGAACTGTCACCCATACGTTCTCGAAGCCCGGAAATTTCACGGTGAACCTGACCGTCACGGACAGCGTCGGCTGGAAATCCGCGAACGCCTCGATGAACGCGATCATCAACGACACGAAGGCACCGGTGCCCGCATTCGACATCCTCGACTCCTCGAAGGACTGGGGGACGATCACGAGCCCGATGGAACGGAAGACGTACTCCTTCAACGCGTCGCGGACGACGGACGACCACGACAAGTACAATTACAGCGGCGGCTCCGGTCTGAATGTCACGTGGACGATCCCCGGGCCGATCGTCGGGATGACCGGCACGAACCACACGTTCTACGGGATCAACGTGACGTTCGCGTGGCAGGAATGGAACTCGAGCTATACGGTCCGGCTGGCCGTCAAGGACACGGGATTCGGGTCGAACAAAACGAACACGGGCTACCTGAACCGATCCGTCCAGGTCCAGATCGACGTGACCCTCCACGCGGACCTGAAGGTCGAGGCGGGCACGCTGAAGCTGAGCCCCGCGGATCCGGAGGAGTTCGCCCAGATGACCGTGACGATCAACGTGACGAACAAGGCGGGCCGCGCCGCCGCCGGGAACGTCACGACCCAGGTCCTCTCCATCAGCGGCGGCGTGACGACCGTCGTCGCGACCCAGGCGGATTGGTTCGACAAGAACGGGAACCCGAAAGGGAGCCGCTCGATCGCCTCGCCCGAGACCGTGACGCTCGTGTTCCACCTCAGCCTGTCGGGCCAAGGCAACAAGACCCTCCAGGTGTACATCTACGACTCGTCCGAGCCGTACACATGGGTCACGAGCGAGAACCGGGCGTCGTTGCCCGTCAACGTCCGCCAGCCGGCCTGGCAGCCCTACGCGATCTACGGCAGCGTCATCGGGATCATCGCTCTCTTCGTCTTCGGCATGTACGCCCGCCGGAAGATCAAGGCCGGCGAGTGGCGGCCCATCCGGGGGCGACGCGAGAAGGGCGGCGAGGAGAAGGAGAAGCCTCGCAGGGAGATCAAAGAGGAGAAGAAGCGGCTCTAGTCGCTTCGCCTCCACGTTTTGCCCGTGACCTCGCTACCTACATCTCGTTCGGTGCCTTCAGCCCGAGGCAGTCGAGCGCGTTGCGGAGGACGACCCGGGAGCCGTCGACAAGGGCGATCCGGGCGTTACGCAAGCCCATGGGGTCCGCGGTCAGGACGGGACAATCCCGGTAGAACTGGTTGAACTGCGCCGCGAAGTCCGCGGCGAACGAGGCGACGACGTGGACGCGGTGACCGGCCGCGGCATCTCGGATCGTCGAAGGAAACTTCGCGATCCACCGGAGGAGCCGCTGCTCCTGAGGATGCGTGAGGCGGTCGAATTCACCTGGGCCGCGTCCTTTGACTTTCGCGAGGATGCTGCACGCCCGAGCGTGCGCGTACTGGAGGAACGGCGCCGAATTCCCCTCGAAGTTGAGGGCGTCCTCCCAGCGGAACAGGATCGCTTTTTCCGCCTGGACACGAACGATGTTGTACCGGACCGCGCCGATGCCGATCGTCTCCGCAATCGCCCGCTTCCGCTCTTCCGAGAGGTCCTCCCGGCGCTTCGCGACCTCGGCGTAGGCGCGGTCGAGCGCCTCCTCGAGGAGGTCGTCCAGGTACACGACGAGGCCTTTGCGCGTCGACATCCGCCCTTCCGGCAGCGTCACGAACGCGTAGAAGATCGTCTCCGGCGCCCAGTCGATCCCCATGAGCTGGAACGCGGCCTTCAGCCGCTGAAACGTGAGCTTGTGATCTTCCCCGAGGACATCGATCGCAACGTCGCAGCGCTCCTTCTTGTTCAGGTGGTACGCGATGTCCCGCGTCGTGTAGAGCGAGGTGCCGTCCCGGCGGACGAAGACGTACTTCGCCGCGTCGCCCTCGAGGCCGAACGCGGTGAGGTCGATGTATCGCGCGCCATCCTCCTCGCGGCTCTGCGGCATCAGGCGGGCGATCACGCGCTGGACACTCCCGTCGAGGATCGAGTCGCTCTCCCAGAAGAACGAATCGAACGTCACGTTGGCGCGGCGCAACGTCTCGAGGATCCCTCGGAGGATGTCCTCGCCGACCTTCCGGATGTCCTTCGTCAGCTGGACGTCGCCGCCCTCGAAGCGCTGCGTCAGCCGCTCGATCTCCCGCTTGAGCGCGTCGTCGGTCTCCAGCTTGGCGCTCGCCTTCTGGTACAGCGCGACGTACCGGTACTCGATCCGGGGTTCGGCCGCCACCGAGTCCATCGGCAGATTCCGGACCGCCCAGTAGAGGAGGACCATCTGGCGGCCGATGTCGTTCACCAGGTACTCGCTCTGCACCGGGTAGCCGGCGAGACGCAGGATCCGCACGAGGGCGTCTCCGAGGAACGGGTTCCTTGCCCGCCCGACATGGATCGGGCCCGTGGGGTTCGTGCTCGTGTGCTCCAGGAGGACTCGTTCCTTGCGGGGCGGGGACGCGCCGTACCGCTCGCCCTGCGATCGGACCGACCCGAGGACGAGGTCCGCGAACGCGGATGGCTCGACCCGGAAGTTGACGTACGGGCCTTCCGCCTTCAGCGGCGAGAAGGGAGCCGCGACCCGGACGCGGGCGGCGCGGGACGCGATGTCCGCCGGCTTCGATTTGAGTTCCTTCGCCCATGCGTGCGTGGCGAGCGCGAAGAACCCGCGGTCCTCCGGCGCCTCCTCGAGGATGCCCGCCGTCGTCACACTCAAGCTCGATTCGATGGACCGCCGGATCGTCTCCGCCTGATCCCGGAGGTCGGACCAGGGGTCGTGACCCATCACGTCACCCGGTAGCGGAGGATCGCCGCGATCCCGCCGAACGCCTTCAGGAGGAGCGCGCCCTCCTCGGAGTCCTTCGAGACCAGTTCGACGTTCGAGCCCATCTGCCCCGCCATCCCACTGAGGTCCTCGATCAGATCTTGGTTCTCGACCACCGTCAGGGGCCCGCCGTCTTTCGGGCACGAGGGCAGCTCTCCGTCCTCCGCCACGGTCTTCTCGCCCTCCCAGTCGCCGTTCGCGCAGCGCAGCTTGAGCCGGGATTTCCGCAGCCCTTCGGAGATGAGGAGGGTCTGGACGGCCCCGAGCTGGAGCGCATGGCGGACCTGGTCCTCGCCGTACGCCGCGAGGCCTCCGTCCTCCTTGCGGATCTCCTCCATCAACCCCTGCACCAGGGCCTTTTCTCGCATCAAGTCGAGACCGCTCAGAATCTCCCGCGACTTCTCGACGAGCTCCCGGAGACCGTACTCGTCCGTGTAGCCCGTGTCGAGAAAGGTCGGCATGACTCTCTTCTTCAGTTCGTGGTGGAGATAGTCCCCCGTCGCGAACTCCTCCTTCGAGTACCCCGGGCCTCCGATGATGATCCCCTTGAGAGCCGGCTGGTTCAGGAAGGCGTCCGTCATCAACTCTCCAATTTTCTTGTACCACTCGTGGACGGCGATGTCGTGGCCCCGTTCGAAGCGCCGGGCGCTCTGCCCACCCATCCGATGCTTGGAAGGCACCTGAGATTGGAGGTTCTTGATGACCTCGATCCGCTTGCCGCGGAGCATGCCCAGGGTCGCTTCGCTCCAGTCGATCACCACGAGGCCGTAGAGGTCTTTCTCCGCGAGCATCTCGTGGAGCGGCGCGGTGTAGAACTTCGAGTCGCAGCGGTACAGGAACGACGTGACGGGTTCGGGCGGCTCCAGCACGAAGGCGACCATCTCCGTCTGGTCCGACCTTATCTGCTTGTGCCCCGTGAAGACGACGAGCCCGTTCGACGGCGGCATCTTGTACGACTTGAGGCGCTGCATCGCCGACTCGATCGCCTGCGTCACGTTCTTGCGGGTGCTCGCGCTCTTGATGTTCGACGACTGCGAGAGCTCGGCCCGCAAGTAGTTCGTCACGTCGAAGATCGGTCGCTCGGGCGGGATGTAAACGGTCACGAGTTCCGTCCCGCGGCCGGCCGCTTCTTCGATCTGCTCGAGCGCGCGTCGGAACTTGTACTTGTCCATCCCGGACAGTTCGGTCATTTGTCGCACCACACAGTTATTTATCGTTCATTACCTTTTGCGTCGAGACCGCGTCCACATGGAGAAAGTCGTCGTCTCGCTCGGAGGTTCGGTCCTCGTCCCCGGGGACGAGGACGCTCGCCATCTGCGAGATCTCGCGGCGCTCTTGCGCGACGTGTCGTCTCGCGTGACGTTGTTTGTCGTCACGGGCGGCGGCCGCATCGCCCGGTACTACATCGAGACGGGCCGCGCGCTCGGGATCGGCGAGCGCGCCCTCGACGAGTTCGGGATCGCGGTCACGCGACTCAACGCGCGCCTCCTCGCCGCGGCGCTCGGCGGCCGCGCGAACCGGGAGCCCGCGACGACGTATGCAGAGGCGTCGAAACTCACGCGACGCCACTCGATCGTCCTGATGGCGGGGACCCGGCCCGGGCATACGACGGACCGGGTGAGTGCGTCCCTCGCCCGCTTCGTCCGCGCCGCGCGGATCGTGAACGCGACCTCGGTGGACGGCGTGTACACGAGCGACCCGAAGGCGGATCCGGGTGCGCGGCTCATCGAGCGCATGCGATTCGAGGACCTCGTCCGCGTCGCCGGGTCGGGGCACGCGGCCGCGGGCCCGAGCATCGTGTTCGATCCCGTGGCGGCCCGGGTCCTCGCGCGGGACCGGACGCCCCTCGGCGTCGTGAACGGCCGGGACCTCCATGCCTTGCGGGCCGCGATCCTCGGAGAACCGTTCCACGGGACCCTCGTGACGGACTAGGAGCGCGGGCGCGTGAAACCCCGGACGTGGTATCAGATCGTCTCGGCGGCCACCCTCGCGATCGCGGGCGGTTCGGTCATCCTCGCCGTCGCAGGCGCTGCGCTCCAGCAGACCCTGAGCGCGACCGCGGCGTCCTTGTGCGCGGCCGTCTTCCTGATCCCGGGCCTGTTCTTCTTCGCGTACCAGCGCCGATTCCGCGCGAGGGATCTCGCACTCGCCCACGTCGCCGCCATCGCGCGGGCGAGGGGCACCCTCGACCTCGACGAACTCGCGGGCGAACTGCACGTCTCCCGGGCGGATGCGGAGAAGGTACTCCGGACCGCGATTCGAGAAGGCCACCTTCAGGGCACATTCGATGAGCGAGGCCGGTTCGTCGCCGCGACATCGGGTTCAGGAGAGCCAGCGCCGTGACGTTCCGGGGGTTCATCGCCGCAGACGTACCGCCAACGCCGTACCTCGAGAGCTTTGCCGCGGAGCTTCGGAAGGCGGGCGGTCCTCTGAAAGTCGTTTCCGTGGACCAGCTTCACCTCACGCTGAAGTTCCTCGGGGACACGGAAGAGGGCCTCGTGCCCGAGATCGTCACGGCGATGCGAGAGGCGGCGTCGGGCGTCCGCCCGTTCGAGATCCGCGTGCGGGGCACCGGCGCGTTCCCCAGCCTCGGACGGATGAACGTCATCTGGGTGGGCGTCGATGGCGCGGAGCCGCTCGCGACGATCGCGGCGGCCCTCGAGGCATCCATGGAACCGCTCGGCTTCCGTCGGGAGAACCGGACGTGGAGGGCCCACGTGACCCTGGCTCGCATGAAGGGACCGCGCGACCTCGACCCCGCTCGGACGATCCTCCGCGCGCGGGCGGCGGACGAGTTCGGGACCCACCGGGTGGACGCGATCCACCTCAAGAGGAGCATCCTGACGCCGCAGGGCGCCGAGTACTCGGTCGTCGAGAGCGTCCGTCTCGAAGGGTGAGGCCGGCCCGCCGTCCGGGGACCCGCCGGAAAACATACCTCTAAGTAGAGGTACGCGGCCTGGGCCGAGTGCCTGCCCCCGGGCGGTCTTACGCTTCCTTCTTGTCCGCGAATAGCTTGAGCTGGTCCCACGCAATCGTGTGCTTGAGCCGGTACTTCTGCAAGACCCGGCTGAGCGACTCCGTCAGGTGCGCCACCTCGACCGTCTTCCCTCGACCGTAGACGTAGAACTCGACCTTGTTCGAGATCGGGAAGATCATACGCATCGCGCCCTCGCGGTTGTACCCCTCGGGCTTGCGGTTGTTGCGGAGGTCGCGCAGGTTCTCTTCGATCAGCACGTCGACGTTGTCGACGTCCTCCGGCATCTGCTGCGTCTCCTCGAGGAACTTCAGGAACAACGGCCGGAAGGCTGGGATGAGGTTCTTCCACCGCACCTTCTTGTCGAACTCGATGTGGCCGCTCCGCGATCGCATGGCTCCGTTCGCATGAGGCACGTGATATTTAACGCTGTCCGAGTCGTGTTCTCCGAGCGTCGGCCGCGCGTCAATCTTAAGCCCGCCGCGCCCATCGCGCGGCCCGTGCGGACCGCTCTAACGATCGCGGGCAGCGATTCCGGCGGCGGCGCGGGAGTCCAGGCGGATCTCAAGTCGTTCGCCTCGATCGGGGTGCACGGCACCTCCGTGATCACGTGCGTCACCGCACAGAACACCCGTTCGGTCGACTCGATCTTCCCCCTCCCGGTCGTCGAGATCCGAAAGCAACTGCGCGCGGTCGTGGACGACTTCGACGTGCGGGCGGCGAAGACGGGCATGCTCTACTCCGCCGCAATCGTCCGAACGGTCGCCCGGGAACTTCAACGGACCTCGTTCCCAGTCGTCGTCGACCCCGTCATGGTGGCGACGGTCGGCGCGCGCCTGGAACGGGACGACTTCCGCGACGCCCTCGTCGACCGCCTCCTCGGACGGGCGACCCTCGTCACCCCGAACCGGTTCGAAGCGGAGCGGCTGTCCGGCCTCCCCGTCACGGACGTCGAGTCGATGGAGCGGGCAGCGCGGGCCATCCGCCGCCTTGGGCCGAAGGCGGTCCTCGTCAAGGGCGGCCATGCGAAAGGTCCTCTCGTCGACGTCCTGTTCGACGGCCGGCGGATGCGACGTTTGTGGGGACGTCGGCTTGACAAAGCCCTCCACGGCGCGGGCTGCACCCTCGCGGCCTCGATCGCCGCCTACCTGGCCCTCGGCAAACCGCTCCTCGCCGCGATCGAATCGGCTCGGGCCAAAGTCGCCCTCGGCTTCCAACACTCGTATCGACCGGGCCGCGGGGTGGAGATTATCAATTCGCAGATCACCCCGAAATGAAGCGGCGGCGCGCCGCGACTCCCCCGGGCGTGGCATCGGAGGGATTTGCGGCTCGAAGCGATTATCAATGCGGCGCGGGTCGCCCACAAAGTTAATGTAGGCCCACCAAAATCCGAGCCGTCTGCGGTCCTCGCATCCCAACGCCGCCGTCACGGCCGCGAAATGCGTTCCGCGGGTGGGCCGGCAATGGGCGTGCGGACAGGGCACGGAATCGTGGAGGCGGGGACGATACCCGACATCGATGGCAGCGAGGGGGAGCCGAAGCCCCAAGGCCGCGGATCCGGACGCTGAGGCCATGCGGATCGCCCTCTTCACGGACAGCTACCTGCCGACGGTCGACGGCGTGGTGACATCCGTCCTGACGACTCGCCGCCAACTCGAGGCCGACGGACACGAGGTCGTCGTCTTCGCGCCGGAGGACCCGCGACGGCGGGAGGTGCGGGAGGCCGGCACGATCTACGTCCGGGCGAAGGAGTTCCGCCACTACCCCGGCTACCGGCTCGCGATGTTCCCGGGACGCGAGGTCGACATGATCAAGGACATGGGGATCGACCTCGTCCACATCCACGGGGTCGGGTTCGTCGGGATCAAGGGCCTCTGGGCGTCGTGGCAGGCGAAGATCCCGCGCGTCTCGACGTTCCACACGATGATCCACGACACGCTGGCGTTCTACTCGCCGTTCGGCCTCAATCTCCACCTGCTCGAGCGCGGGCTCCGCTTCTACCTGCGCGTGTTCCTTCGGAAGACGCAGGGCGTCGTCGTCCCGAGCCGCGCGATCCTTGAGGAGATCCGGGACCTCTCGCCGACCGCCAACATCGCGGACGTCATCCCGACCGGCGTCGACCCGGACCGCTTCCGGCCCGACCTTTCGGGCCAGGGCGTCCGCGCGAAATGGGGCCTGAACGGCCACGATATCATCCTGCACGTCGGCCGCGTCGCGCCGGAAAAGAACCTCACGACGCTCATCCACGCGTTCCCGAAAGTCCTCGAGGCGAACCCGGACACGAAGCTCCTGATCGTCGGCACGGGTCCGTACCTCGAGAAGTACTACGAGCTCGCGCATCACCTCGGCCTCGAGGGGGACGTGCTCTTCACCGGCTTCGTCCCCGACGCCGACCTGCCGAAGTACTACGCCGCGGCCGACGTCTTCGCGATCGCTTCGCGGTTCGAGACCCAGGGGCTCGTCGTCCTCGAGGCGCTCGCCTCGGGCCGGCCCGTCGCGGGCGCGAACTACCGCGCGATCCCGGAGTTCGTCCGGGACGGCGTCAACGGCGCGCTCTTCGACCCGTCGGACGTCCGCGGGTGCGCGGCCGCGATCCTGCGGTGCCTCCGCGACCGCGACCCGATGCGGGCGGCGGCCCGCGAGAGCGCCCTCCCGTACTCGATCGAGCGGTGCACCCGGCGCCTCGAGCAGGTCTACGAGCGGCTCGTCGCCGCTTGAACACCTCGGGGCCGTGACGGACGGGTCGTGCGGATGCGACCCCCCGCGACGGTTGTTCCGTCAATCACCGGGGGCGGCGCGGGACCACCTTTAAGGGAGGGGACCGGATGGCGGACGGAAATGCTGTCCGTCGTGATCCCGACGTATGACGAGGAAGCGTACCTCGGCGCGACGTTGGATGCCCTCGTCCCTCAGCTCGGTCCGGGGGACGAGGTGGTCGTCGTGGACAGCTTTAGTCGCGACGGGACCGCGCGGATCGCGGAGACGCATGGCGCGCGGGTGACGCAGACGCCCCGGGAGGGAATCGGCGCGGGGAAGAGCGTCGGCGTCCGGGAGGCGCGGTCTCCGATCGTCGCGTTCCTCGATGCGGACAGCGTCCCCGCCCCGGACTGGGTCGCGCGGATCCGGGACCGTTTCCGTTCGCCGAGGACCCAAGCGGTCGCGGGCCTCGGGCTCTACCGCAGCCCGAGCCGACCCCGGCGGTGGGTGTACAACGCCTTCGCGCGATCCGTGTGGACGCTCGGCGCCGCGGGCTACACGACCCTCGGGGTGCCGTGGCTGCCCGTCAACAATTGCGCGTTCCGGAAGGAGGCCGTCTTGGGCCGTGGCGGGTACCGGTCCGTCGTCTGCGAAGACCTCGAGTTCGCCGTCCGCGCCCGGGGGTTGCCCGGCGTCGTTTATGACCCCGCAATCCGCGTCTTCCTCTCCGACCGCCGGTTCCGGTCGGGGTCGTTCGTCCGGCAGATCGTCGCGTGGGCCCACGCGGACGTTCGGGTCCTCGTCGGTCGTCCCCTGGCCGCGCACGATTATGGCGCGCCGCGCTGACCTTCGTGCGGGCCGAGGGCCCCCATCCGCCGCTTCCGGATCCAGCCGATCGCAATGCTGATCGCCACGAAGGCGAGGATGAAACCGAGGGTCAGATCCCGCGCGAGCACGGGATTGTAGGCCACGTTGAGGCCGCCGACGATGAGGAGCAGGACCGAGTACTTCGCGAGGCCACCCACGGCGACATACGTGATCGAGCGGCGGTACGACCATCCCAGAGCGGCGATGAAGAACCCCACGAACGGGACTGCGGGCGCGATCCGGTTCGTCAGGATCAGCGTCTCCCGCTTCGCGAGCAACACGTGCGTCCACGATTCCATAGCCCGCCGCACCCGGGCGGGCAGGCCCACGCGCCTCACGACGAGATACGCGGTCGTATTCCCGAGGACCTCGCCGGCCTCTGCGAGCGCGAGGACGATGAGCCCCCATTCGAGCGTCGCCCCGCCCGCCTGGAAAATCAGGATCGCGAAGACCTCGGGGAGGAGCGGAATCACGATCGAGTCGAGATAGAAGATCACGAACAGGGCGGCGAGGAGGCCCACGGGACCCAACGACCCGAAGAGCCGGAGGAGGTCGTCGCCGAACGGCATGCGTCACCGTGCCGGGCCGGTGCGGCGCGTCACGCGTAGGTTGCACGGCGCGCATCCGCGAGGGGTCATCCGCGGCCCTCAGAAGAGGCGGCTGATGGAGACCATCGTCACCTGGAACACGAGCGTCCGACCGTAGGGCGCGGGCCCGTTGTAGTCGAGGGTGTACGTGCCGGCGTCGAGGTCCACCGCGCTCACGACGAAGAGGGACACCATCGTGCCTCGCTGAAGGACCTTCCCGCCGGTCCGGTCGACGTCGCTCGGGGTGAGGAGGTGGTGCACCAAGATCGCGCCAGCGCCTTGGTTCGCCGAATCGTCGATGCTCACGACCTCCGCGTCCCAGCCGGCGTACGGCCGCACGATCTGCCCCGGGAAAGGGCTATTCGTCACGGTGACCACCGATCCGGACACGGCCACCGTCGAGGACCAGCCCCAGAACGGGTCGGTGACGTTCGACCCGGAGACGGGGGGCACGTTGTATCGCGTCTCGAAGTCCGTGACCGTCATCGTGGTACGGACGGCGACCGACTCGAGGAGCGGCTTGACGACGAATTTCGACGGGTCCGCCGCGCCGTATCCCATCGACGGCGGCACGATGACCGTCTTCGAGTCTCCGACGGCCATGCCCTGGACGCCGAGGTCGAAGCCTTTGATGACTTGCAGGGGCACGGCCCCGACCGAGAACGACAGGGGCTGCCACGTATCCCGCCACAGGAAGCTGAAGGCTTTCGGGTACGACGCGTTGTCTTTCGCGATGGACGCGAGGCTCGTATCGAACACGAGCCCGTCGTCCGCGAACGTGCCGACGTAATCGGCCTGGACCGTGTCGCCGTCCTGCGCGCGGATCGGCGGGGTGCCGAACTTCGGCACGACGTAGCCGAAGTACACGCCGAGGATCGCGATCACCAGGACGAGCACGCCGATGAACGACCAGAATGTGCTCACGCCAGACTCGTCGCGGACCAAGCGGTGGGCCATTCGGCCGCCGCTAACCGAGGAGCCGCCATAAAGATTATGGTGCCCGCGTCGAAGCGCGGCCCGTCCGTGCGCTCCGGACTAGGAGAAGGAGGCGTAGTAGAGCGTGATCGTTTCCGAATCGTACAGGGTGACGCCCGGGCTCGGAGCCGCGGCCGTCCCGTTCACGAGCATCTGCGTGGGACTATCGAACGGCTTCCCCCAAACGAGGAAGAAATCCCCGATCGTGTAGAGTCGGAGCGTGTCCGACTCGACATGAATCAGACCGCTCGTGTCATGCGTGTGGAGCGGTTCGGCGCATCCCGTGCTGAACCCGGTATTGGCGGGGATGGTGTACGGCGCGCCGCCGGAGTAGATTTGAAGCTGCGTGTGCCAGTGGTAGCCGTTCGGCGGCTGCGTGGGTCCCGTCACACACGGAAACGGTTGTCCGACGCCAGGCCTGACGTACTGAGAGAGGTAAAACCCACCCGCGCCACCCACGATGATCAGGATGACGAGGCCGACTTGCCACCCTCTGATTCGAATCGGCGCTGCGGCCCGTTTTGGCGCAAGTCGTTTCGGTTCCGCCTTTAGCTTCTCCCGGAGCGCCGGGGTGTCGGGGTGGCGGGGATGCGTGTCGTTCACGTGGCGCAGCAGGTTCTCCGGCTTCACCGCGACGTTGCAGATGGGACAGTGGTCCGTCCTCGCCATCAGGCTTCCCCGAATCGAACGACGACGCAAGAGAGGCAGGGTCCTATTTAGGAATGGTGTGGACGCGGGTCGAACTCACGCGTACATCGCGCCCGAGGCATCCGGGGTCCGCATCGGGTTCTCGCCGAATACTTTGTCGACCGCCCGCTCGAAGTCCGTCATCGTGACCTGATCGCGGTCCTCGCGGATCGCGAACATGCCCGCTTCCGTGCACATCGCGTGAATGTCCGCGCCGGTGGCGCCCTCGCAGCGGCCGGCGAGCACGCCGAACTCGACGTCGGAGGCGACGCTCATCGCCCGCGCGTGGATGCGGAAGATCGTCGTGCGGGCCTCCTGGTTCGGCATTGGGATCTCGATGATCCGGTCGAAGCGGCCGGGCCGCAGGAGCGCGTCGTCCAGGATGTCCGGCCGATTCGTCGCCCCGATGATCTTCACCTCGCCGAGCGGATTGAATCCGTCGAGTTCCGCGAGGAGCTGCATGAGGGTGCGCTGGACCTCCCGGTCGCCGGACGTCGCGATCTCGAGCCGCTTCGCCCCGACCGAGTCGAGTTCGTCGATGAACACGATCGACGGCGCCTTCTCCCGGGCGAGCTGGAACAGCTCCCGCACGAGTCGCGCGCCTTCGCCGATGTACTTCTGCACCAACTCGGAACCGACGAACCGGATGAACGTCGCCTTCGTGCGATTCGCGACGGCCTTCGCGAGGAGCGTCTTGCCGGTGCCCGGCGGGCCGACGAGGAGCACGCCTTTCGGCGGCTCGATCCCGACCTTGCGGTACAAGTCCGGCTTGAGCAGCGGGTCCTCGACGGCTTCGCGGAGTTCCCGCATCTGGTTCTCCAGGCCGCCGATGTCCTGGTACGTCGCCTGGGGCTTCGTGATGATCTCCGCCCCCGTGACGATCGGGTCGAGGGACGGCGGGAGGAC
This sequence comes from Thermoplasmata archaeon, assembly GCA_035636315.1. GTDB lineage: Archaea > Thermoplasmatota > Thermoplasmata > RBG-16-68-12 > RBG-16-68-12 > RBG-16-68-12. The sequence goes on along the minus strand of DASPZJ010000064.1, from coordinate 1,667 downwards.
GCCCATCACGGCGAGGGTCTGCTTGTTCAGCGCGACGCGCGCCCCGACGATCAGGTTTTCCTTCGCGATGTAGTCCGCCGCGTTCACGATGAAGTCCGGGCCCGTGGACGACTTCACGACCACCCGGCCGTCCGCCAGGACGTCCCGGATGTTCCCGATGATGAGGGGCGGGCTCTTCAGCCGGTCAAGCTCCTGCTTGAGGCGCCGGATCTCTTTTTGGAGCCGGACCATCTCCGTCTCGACGTATCGCTTCTCGCCCTCGACCCGCCGTGCCGTCTCCAAGAGCTTGTCGTTCCGATCCTCCAGCGTGGAGATTCGCTCCGACATTTTCTCCGAAAATTCGCGGATTTGTTCCTCGTCCATAAAATCGTCCGGTGGGTGGGCTGGAAGACGAAGGCTATATACCCGGCACTTTTTATTTAGTCTTTGCGGGCTCGATTCGTGAACTGCGAATTGTGTGGCGCGGACGTCTCGCGCCTCAAGAACGTGGCCATCGAAGCCACGATCCTCTCCGTGTGCGGGGACTGCGCGCGGTTCGGGGACGAGGTCGCGAGCCCCGTCCTGCGCCGCAGCACGATGCCCCCCGTCATCGCGCAACGCCTGGAGGCCCGCCAGCGGCGTATGACGCCGAAGGACGTGTACGCCCAGGGGGGCGAACTCGAGCTCGCCGAGGACTTCCCGCAGAAGATCCGGTCCGCGAGGGAGTCTCGGGGTTGGAAACAGGCCGATCTCGGGGCGAAGATCAACGAGAAGGCGAGCGTCATCGCGAAGCTCGAATCCGGCGCGATGACGCCGGGCGACGCCCTCGTCCGGAAGCTCGAGCGGGAGCTCGGAATCGCGCTGAAGGAGCGCGTGCAGCCCGTCGCGGTCAAGAAGCAGGCGGCAGGCGCCGCCCTGACCCTCGGAGATCTCGTCAAGCTGGACGACGACGAGGCGTAGTCAGGCGACGCCGAGCCGCGCCTTCACCGGCACGATGAACGGGGCGACGTCGACGCCGGCCTGGCGTGCGGCAATGAGGGCCGCCACCTCGACCTCGACGTCGAGACGTTCCTGGACCCCGTTCACGCTCGCGATGACGGCCTTCCGGTCCGCGCCCGTCTTCCGGACGATCGCCTCGACGATCTGGAGGAAGACCCCCTCGCCCGCGGGCGTCGGGGTCTCGAGGATCGCCGCCGTCGGGACGTAGTCCCGCGGGACCTCGACCCCGGCGACGTCGAACGCCGGCCGGATCGTGCCTTCGCGGGACTCGAGGAGCTTCGATTCGATCCCGAGTTGCAGGAGCCGCTGCGCGTCGCGGGGCGGGAACCAGCGGAGGTCCATCGAGGCCGAGAGGACGAATTCCCGCTCGCTCAGCTCGTCCCTTCCTTTGCGTTTGAACAGCAGGGCGATCGCATCGCGAAGCTCGTCCACCATGCCCACTCCCGACCCGGGGCCGCTCGAACGGACGGCGGCTAGATAAACGTGCGGCCGGGGTGCGAACGTTTATCCCGGCGTGGGTCGTTCGTCACGGTGCTCCCGCGTAAGGTCGCGCGGACCCGTGATGCGCGATGCAAGCCGGGAGAGGGCGTCGTATGGGTCCCTCCTCGATAGCCTCGCGTTCGAGGCGCTCCGTGACAGGGGGACAACGCGGCGTCCAACAATCCCTCGGCAAGGGTCAGGGCGTCGAG
>DASPZJ010000063.1:0-20711 GCA_035636315.1 Thermoplasmata archaeon | reverse complement strand
GGTCGATCGGCTCGTCGGCGCGATGCGGGACGTGCTCGATCGACCGCTCACGCGGATGGAGATCGCGGAACGGATCCGCGACAAGCTCGGGATCAAAATCGCCACGAAGTCGGGTCGCGGATGGGGTGGACCGTCGAACGCAACCGGGTTCCAAATCGGCGGGACCACGTTGTCCCTCGACGGGATCGTGTTCCTCGCGGGTCAGCGTGGCCTCGCCTGTTTCGGTCCCGCGCGCGGAGCGGAGGCCACGTTCGTCCGCCCGGGGGACTGGCTTCCGAACTTCGCCGACGTGCCCGCTGAAAAGGCCGAACTCGAACTGCTGAGGCGGTACCTTCGAGCGCACGGCCCCGCGACCGTTCGCGATTACGCGCGCTGGACGTACATGACGGCCGCAGACGCCCGTGATGTCTGGAGACGCCTCGAGCCGGAGATGGCCGCGCTCGAGGTCGCCGGGCGCGTCGGCTGGGTGCTCCGCGACGACCTCGCGACCTTGCGCCGGGCAAAGCTCGACGGGCCGGTCGTCCGCCTCCTCCCATTCTTCGACTCATTGCTCCTCGGGCACGTGGACAAGGGCCACCTGGTCGATGCGGCTCACTACAAACGCGTGTATCGTCCACAAGGTTGGCTCGCAGCCGTCGTCCTTGTGGACGGGCGGGTCGCGGGCGTGTGGTCCCACGAACGGAAGGGCGCTCGCCTATCGGTCCGCGTCACGCCTTTCCGCGCGATGGCCCGGGCGACCCGCGCGCTCGTCCGGGAGGAAGCCGACGACTTGGGCCGCTTCCTCGGCACGGCGGCCGTTTCGACCCGTTTCTCATGAGAGGATTAGCGGGCGGCGGAGGCCTTCGCGAGCTCCCGCTCTCGCAGCTCCCGGCGCAGGACCTTGCCGACGAGCGAGATCGGAAGTTCGTTCGTGAACTCGACCTGCTTCGGGACCTTGAACGACGCGAGGCGCTCCTTGCAGAATGCGATGATCTCGTCAGCCGTCGCCGTCGTCCCGGCCTTCAGGACGACGAACGCCTTGACCGTCTCGCCCCGATACGGGTCCGGGACACCGATCGCGGCCGCCTGCGCGACCGCGGGATGCATGAACAGGACCTCCTCGACCTCCCGCGGGTAGACGTTGTAGCCGGAGCAGAGGATCATGTCCTTCTTGCGGTCGACAATCGAGAAGTACCCGTCCGTGTCCATTCGGGCGATGTCGCCCGTGAGGAGCCACCCATCGCGCACGACCGCCGCCGTTTCCTCCGGCTTGTTCCAGTATCCCTTCATCACCTGCGGGCCACGGATCGCCAGCTCGCCCGACTCGCCCTGAGGCATCGCCTTCGTCGGGTCGTCGGCATCCACGATCCGGGCGTCCGTGTCCGGGAACGGGATCCCGATGCACTCCTTGACGACGCCGTTCAGGGGGTTGCAGTGGGTGACCGGCGACGCCTCCGTCAGGCCGTATCCCTCGACGAGACGCCCGCCCGTCGCGGCCTCGAACTGCTTGCGCACTTCGTTGGGGAGCGGCGCGGCCCCCGAGATGCACGCCCGGATCGATCGGAGGTCGTACTTCGCGAGCTTCGGATGGCGGAGGATCGCGATGTACATCGTCGGCACGCCGGGGAAGATCCCAGGCTTCGTCTTGTCGATCACCTTGAGGATCGCTTCGATCTCCCGCGGATTCGGGTATAGGATCATCTCGTCCCCCATGACGATCGAGAAGAGCATCACGGCCGTCAGCCCGTACACGTGGAAGAGGGGGATCGCCCCCAGGACGCGCTCCGGGCCCGAGGATCCCGCAGGGAGCCACGAGGCGGTCTGGATGGCGTTGGCGACGAGGTTGCGGTGGGTCAGCATCGCTCCTTTGGGCGTGCCGGTCGTCCCGCCCGTGTATTGGAGGACCGCGACGTCGTCCGGCCGAGCGCGCACCTCCCGGCCGGGATCCGCGGAGGCCTTCGCGACGTCCGCGAATCGATGGATCCACCGCTCCGACGGGATCGCGAGGGGCCAGTGGCCCTGCTTCTTGAGGTCCCGCCGCTTCTTGATCGGGTAGAGCTGCCTCAACGGCGTCCGCAGGAATTCCCGGACGTCGCACACGACGATGCGCTGGACCCCGGTGCGGCTCTTCGCCTTCGAGACGTTGTGCCAGAATAGGTCGAGCGCGATCACGGTCTCGACCCCGGCGTCGTTCCATAGGGCCTCGAGTTCTCGAGGCGTGTACAGCGGGTTCGTCTGGACGGCGATGCCGCCCGCCCGGAGCACGCCGAAGAATGCGACGACGAAGTGCGGCGTGTTCGGCAGGACGAGGGAGACGCGCTCTCCCGACCGCACGCCGATCCCTCGGAGGCCCGAGGCGAACCGGTCCGCGGCGTCATCGAGCTCGCGGTATGTCAAAGTCTTCCCGTAGAACGTCACGGCCGGCCGGTCCGCGTGCTCCTTCGCCGCACGCCGGAGCAACTCGTGGACCGGGATATCGGGGTACTCAAGGGAGTGAGGGATGCCCTTGGGCCAGGAGCGATGCCACGGCTTCTCGAGGGCCGCCTCCCCCTGCATCGGACGTGGTATCGCGGCGTCAGGCAAAAAGCTGTCCGCATGCGCCGCGCGTGCGCAACGATTATCCGCCGCGGGTCCCCATGGGAGGGGCCCATGTCCTCGGAGGCCCGGTTCCGCATCGAGGCGAAGGAGCGCGTCGCGGCGTTGTGGATTGACAACCCCCCGCGGAACCTCCTGCGCCTCTCCATGATCTCGGAGTTGCCCGGCCTCGTCGAGACGATCGAGAAGGATGACGCGATCCGCGCGGTCGTGGTCTCCGGCGCGGGACCGGCGCATTTCTCCGCCGGGGTCGACATGGAGGAGTGGTCGAGGCTCGCGCCGAAGGAGGCGCAGGACGCGATCCGCCGCGGCCAAGACGCCCTCTGGGCGCTCGAGCACCTGACGAAGCCCACGATTGCAGCGCTCGCCGGCGTGGTGCGGGGAGCCGGCGCCGAGCTCGCCCTCGCATGCGATCTCCGGATCGCGGACGAGAGCGCGGTGTTCTCCCATCCGGAGGTCGACCTCGGATGGATGCCGAGCCATGGTGGCACCGCGCGGCTCTCGCGGCTCGTCGGTCGTTCGAACGCCCTGGAGATCCTGCTCGCGGGAAAGGAGGTCAAGGCGCTCGACGCGTTGCGCATGGGAATCGTGGACCATCTCTGCGCCCCGGACAAGGCGGTCGAGCAGGCATCGGCCCTCGCGGACGTCTTCGCGCAGAAGCCGCGCGCGTCCGTGAAGGCGGTCAAACGCGTCCTGACGGAAGGGGACGAGAAACCGTACCGGAACCGCTTCCTCCTGGAATCGCAGCATGCGGTGCAGCTGCTGTGGTCCGACGACTACCGGGCCGCGATGGAGCGTCTCCGGGAGAGGCGCCCGAAGTGACACGAAGCGGGTCGGGCGAACGCCCACTCAGCCGCGCCGCAAGATCGTCTCGCGGGTACCCCACCGCTTGAGCTCGATGTCCACGCCGACGTCCGTCGCGACGAACGATCCGCCCTTGAGGCCCGCGTCCTTCAGCACCTTCCGACGCTGGTCGTCGTCCTCGAATGCGAGGAGCGTCTGGAACAGCCCGAAGTCGATCTCCACCGTGCCGTCCACGTGGACTGCGCCGATGAGCCGCGAGCCGCTTTCGAGCACCGCTCCGGGCGGCTCGATGGCGCGCGAGTGGACCCGTTTCAGGTAGCCGTAACACACGATCCGGCCCTCGGCCCACTCTCCCGCTCGGACCTTTTCGTACGCGTCCCGCGGATCGTACGCGTGGATGTCCACGAACGTCGCCGCATCCTTGGGATCGTACGACCAGCCTTTCTTCGGATCGCGGGCCACGCGGATGCGGATCTCGCCCTCCTCTTCGCACTCGCACATGACGGCCTGCAGGACCCGGCCCTTCACGGGGAACGCGGCCTCGAACTCGAGCCCCGACTTGATCGGACGCAGCACCGCTCGGCGAACGCTGCCGAATCGATAAACCCGACGACGCGTGCCTTCAAGTCGTGACGGGCCCTTCACGGGTGCACACGCTGGGGAGCGCCATCCCGGAGGAACGCCTCGTCCACAACTACCTCGTCGAGTCCGGCCTCGCCGCGCGCATCCCGAAGGGGATGCGGATCTGGGAGGAGACGCTCCGCGATGGCGAGCAGACGCCGGGCGTGGCGTACACGCCGGAGGAGAAACTACAGATCGCGCGGCTGATGGACGAGATCCGCGTCCCCATCATGGACGTCGGCATCCCGGTCGTCTCGAAGGAGGAAGCGCGTGGGGTGCGCGCGATTGCGAACGACGGCCTCGATGCGACCGTCATGGCCGCCGCGCGGACGGTGCGGAAGGACGTCGAGGCGTGCATCGATTGCGGCGTCGACGAGATCGCCCTCTTCACGGCCGGCTCGGACCTGCACATCAAACACAAGCTCTCGATGACTCGGGAGCAGGTCAAGGACGTCGCGGTCGAAGAGACGGAATATGCGGTCGCTCACGGCGTCGACGTGTCGTTCGTGACGGAAGACACGTTCCGCGCCGACCTCGACTTCGTCGTCGAGCTGTACAACGCGTGCACGGAGGCGGGCGCGCACCGGGCCGTCATCTGCGACACGGTCGGCGTGATGACGCCACCGGGGATCCGCTGGTTCTTCAACGCGCTCAAACCGCGCCTCCGCACGAAGGAGCTATCGTTCCACGGGCACAACGACTTCGGGCTCGCGGTCGCGAACAGCCTCGCGGCGGTCGAGGAAGGCGTGCAGGTGCCGCACACCTGTGTGAACGGCCTCGGCGAGCGCGCAGGGAATGCGAGCTTCGAGGAACTCGTGCTCGCCCTCGAGGCGCTCTACGGCTACGACACCCGGATCGACGTCTCGCGGATCTACGAGCTCTCGCAGCTTGTCGAGGAACTGAGCGGCATCCCGGTCGGCGTCGCGAAGCCCCTCGTGGGACCCAACGCCTTCGCCCACGAGTCCGGGATCCACGCGCACGGCGTGATCAAGCACACCGCCACCTATGAGCCGATCCAGCCGGAGCGGATCGGGCGACATCGGACGTTCGTCTTCGGGAAGCACACCGGGTCTGTCGCCGTCGCGGAGAAGCTGCGGTCGCGCAGCGTCGATGCGACGCCGGAGCAGGTGGCGGAGCTCGTGCGGCGGATCAAGGAGTTCTCGGAAGCCAGGTCGAAGGAAGACCAGCGGGCCTTCGTCGCGTCGTTCCGTGAGCGCGTGGAAAAGCACCGCGGGGTGACGGATGAGGAGTTCTGGGCTCTCGCAATCAAGTCGGGCGTCTCCCGCCCGAAGGGAGAGCCGTAGGCACCGCTAGCCCCCGCGGCTCGGCGGATCTCCGGGTGGATCTCCCGGATTCGAGGCGGCCCGCCTGGGACCGATCGCCGCCCGCCCGATCGCGGCAACCCGGCGGGAGCTCGAGACGTAGATTCCGAGGAGCACGATCGCCGCGCCGGCCAAGTCGATCGGTTCGAACGATTCCTGCGCCAGCGTGGCTCCGAGCAGGAGCGCGACGATCGGGATGACGAGCGCGACGAACGACAGGAAGGTCGCCTCGGTCTGCTTGAGGAGCCATTGCCAGGCGACGAACGTGACGACGGACCCCGCGAGCGCGAGGTAGATGATCGCGCCGATCCCTTCTGGCCAGGTCGGCACGCTCCATCTCTCGGTTGCAAGGAGGGAGACGGCGGCCAAGGCCGCGGCACCCACGCCCATCGCGGCCGCGTTGAAGGTCACCGGGTCCACGTCGTGGCCCCAGCGCTTGATGGCGACGATTGAGAAAGCGGCGCAGGTCGCGCCGAGGACGATGGCGAGCATGGGGAACGCCTTCGCGAACCCGGCCGTCCCGATCTGCGCGCGGAAGACGAGCAGGATGCCGCCGAACCCGAGCCCGATTCCTGCGAGCTTTTGAAGGGTGAGGCGTTCTTCCCGGAGGAACGCGTTCGCGACGAGCGCGGTCTGGAAGGGAAAGGTCGCGAACAGGACCGCGGACAGGCCGCTCTCGACACCGTTGTTCTCGCCCCAGTAGATCAGCCCGTAGTCGGCGGCGAAGAACACGATCCCGACGAACGCTACGAGGCTCCACTCCGTCCGGTTCCCGGGCCATTTCGAGCGGAGGAGCGCCGCAATCCCTGCGAGAGTGACCGCGGAGAGGAAGAACCGAAGAGAGGCCGCGAGGAACGGCGGAGCTCCCTGCAGGCCGATCCGGATCGCGAGCCAGGTCGATCCCCAGATCACGCAGAGCATCGCGAACGCAGCGCCCCGCAGACGCCGAGGACTCACGGCCCGCCTAACGCTCCCGCCTTTTTAGCCTTGGTCCCGGCGTATGACCCGCTCCCGGACGGGCTCCACTTCGGCGGCCGGTTCGCGCCGGACGCGCTGCGCGTCGACGGCATGCGCGACTACACCCAACAGGTCACAGCCCTGCCTGCGAACCGCTAGCGGGCGTCTCCGGACAGGCCAGCTTTATGAGCCGCCCGGGGATGATGTACGGCAGGTCATGACCGCGCTCACGATGGCGGAGAAGATCCTCGCGCGGGCAAGCCACGTCGACTCCGTCCGCCCGGGACAGATCATCGACGGGGCCGTCGACTTGCTCTACATGCACGAGATGCTCGCGATGGCACTCCTACCTTTCAACGAGATCGGCACGATGAAGGTCTGGGACCCGGAGAAGATCGTCGTCACGCTGGACCACTGGGTCCCCCCGCCGACGCCCGAGATCGCGAAGATGCATCAGACGATCCGCGATTTCTGCCACAAGCAGGGGATCCGGCGGTTCCACGACGTAGGGGACCACGGCATCGTGCACCAGCTCATCGCGGAACGCGGGTACGCCCATCCGTGGGATCTCGTGATCGGCAGCGACAGCCACACGAACATGGTCGGCGCGGTCGGGGCGTTCGCGGCGGGGATCGGCGCGACGGACACGGCCGCCGTGATGGCGACCGGCCGGTTGTGGCTGCGCGTTCCGGAGACGATCCGCGTCGACATCCGGGGGACACTCGCCGACCGCACGGGCGCGAAGGACGTCATCCTCAAGGTGATCGGCACGACGGGGGACGACGGCGCGCGCTACGCGGCGGTCGAGTTCAAAGGTCCCACCGTGAAGGCGTTCCCGATGAACGAGCGCTTCGTGCTCTGCAACATGACGACGGAGATGGGCGCGAAGGTCGGGATGATCGAGGCGGATTCCGTGACGAAGGAGTATCTGGCCCATGCGGGCGCGCCGTTCCGGCCGATCGACTCGGACGAAGGGGCGACGTTCGCGAGGACGTTCGCGTTCGACGTCGACGGGATGGGCCCGCAGGTCGCGTGCCCTTCGAACCCCGCGAATCTCAAGCCGGTCGAGGACGTCGAAGGCACGAAGATCGATGTCGCGTTCCTCGGGTCCTGCACGAACGCTCGGATCGAGGATTTGCGGATCGCGGCGGAATTGCTGAGAGGCGAGAAGGTGGCGGCCGGCGTGCGGTTCCAGATCACTCCCGCCTCGCAGATCATCTACCGGCAGGCGCTCAAGGAGGGCCTCGTGGAGGTCTTCCTCGACGCGGGTGCGACGTTCACCTCCTCCACGTGCGGGCCATGCTTCGGCGGGCACATGGGGACCCTGGCGGGGGACGAGGTGTGCATTTCCTCGACGAACCGCAATTACCCCGGCCGCATGGGGTCGCCGCAGGCCCAAGTGTATCTCGCGAGCCCGTGGACCGTGACGGCGTCGGCGATCCACGGAGAGATCACAGACCCGCGGAAAGTCTAGCCGGCCGCGAGCGCCAGATAGACGTCAACGGTCTTGAGTGCTCGTGCGGAGGGGTCCACCTCGAGGCCGAGGCCTTCCAGCGCGTAGGCCCCGAGCACCTGCGCGTCGCCCGGCCGAGCGAATACGACAAAAGTGCTCGCCCTCCGTCCTTGACACTCGATCTTCGCTTCGCACACCGGACGATCGACCGGCGCTCCCTCAATCGTGCGAAAATGTCGCACCTCAGTGGGTCGATGCCCGAGGCGCAGCAAGATCTCCTCGTGAACCCAAGTCAGGAAGCAACCGGTGTCAACGATCATGCCAACCTCTTCACGCCGGGAGAGATCGCGGGAGAACAGCGTGACGGCGGCGTCGACGATACCCATGGATGTGGGACGCATTACGAAGACGATCCCGACTTCGACTACATGTACGTTGCGACCGATTCCAATTCCAGCAAGCTTATCGCTCCACGGGGCCTGCCTAGTTGCCCATGCAGACCCGCTTCGAGGGCCGCGTGTGGACGTTCGGGGACGACATCTCGACGGACCACATCATCGCGGGCAAGTACCTGGGCACCACGGACCCGAAGGTGTTCGCGGATCATGCGTTCGAAGCGGTCGATCCGACCTGGGCGAAGAAGGTCCAGCCCGGCGACATCATCGTGGCGGGAGCGAACTTCGGATGCGGCTCGAGCCGGGAGCAAGCGCCGATCGCCCTCAGAACTCTCGGCATCTCGGCGATCCTCGCGAATTCGTTCGCGCGGATTTTCTTCCGCAACGCCATCAACCTCGGATTTCCGGTGATCGAATGTCCGGGCCTTCGTGAGAAAGTGAAGGAGGGCGACACGGTCGAGATCGACATGCCCCGCGGGGAAATCCGCCTGCCGGGTTCCGTCGTGACGCGGTTCTCGCCTCTCCCGCCGAACGTCCTCGAAATCCTTGAGGCGGGCGGGCTCGTCCCGAAGCTGCGAAAGGAGCTCGCGGCGAAGTCGCCGTGAATCGCGGTGTCATCGCCCGCCGCGTTTCTGGCGGAGAAACGCAATGACGTCCGCGGGGCTCCGATCCGGGGGAAACACCGGATAGAACACTTTGTTCACTCGGTCGTCCACGAGGATGAGTGTGAGCCGCTTCAGGAAGACTTGGCCCCGGAAGTCGAAGGTCGGGAGGCGCAGGGGCTTCGACCACGCCCGGTCCGCATCGCTCAGCAATTCGAACGGAAGATGGAGCCGCTCGGCCGCCTCGCGCTGCCACTCCGGCGGGTCCGTGCTCACGCCGTACACCCGGGCCCCGAGCGCGCGAAGCTCTGCGTCGTGGTCCCTGAACGCGCACGTCTCGGGCGTGCATCCGCGGGCCCCGGGGATGAGATCCCAGTCCTTCGGCGTCGCTTCGTCCGGCCGCCCCGTGTGCGGATAGACGTAGACGACTGTCGTCCCCCGTGCGGCGGCGAGATCGACGGAACGACCTGCGGTCGATCGCAACGCGATCGAAGCGACGCGCTTTCCGGGAAGGTGATCGCATGCCCCGTCGTCGACGGGGACCGGGAGGTCTGAAGGCAAAGAGGCAGGCCGTTCATCGGGCATCGTGGAACCGCACACCGCTTCCAGCGCAAAAGGCCATCGTGGCGCGGCTTGCGGTGGGTGCAAGTCAACCTTAAACAAGGTTAACTCGGCCTGGTCCGTTCGAACCCATGTGCGGCGGCCTCCGAATCCTTATCCCCCGCCCTCTCCTTTCGGCGGCTCGGTGGCGTACAAGCTCGTCCTCCTGCCGGGCGACGGCGTCGGACCGGAGGTTATGCGGGAGGGCGTGAAGGCCGTGAAGGCCATCGAGGCAGCGTACGGTCTCTCGTTCGAGCTCGTGCCGTACCCGTGCGGAGGCCAGCACTACCTCGACGCCGGCGAAGAGTGGCCCGATGGCGCGTTCGAGTCGTGCAAGGCCGCGGACGCGATCCTCCTCGGGGCCGTCGGGCTCCCGCAAGCCGTCCTCCCGAACGGCGAGATCGCGGGCATCGGCGTCGTGTTCGGATTGCGGTTCGGCCTGGACCTCTACGCCAACGTCCGCCCGACGAAGCTCTACCCGAACGTCCGGCACAAGATCCACGACGGCTTCAAGCAGGTCTGGGAACCGGGCAAGGTGGATTTCGTGATCGTGCGGGAGAATACGGAGGGTCTCTACACGCCGACCCGGGGGTTCCTCGAGCGCGGCGGGACGAGGGAACTCGCCGTCGACAGCCGCATCATCACCCGGAAGGGCGCGGAGCGCGTCATCCGTTTCGCATTCGAGCTATCGAAGCGGCGCGACGGCGCTCCGGTGAACCATGAACGGCGTGTCACGTGCGTCGACAAATCGAACGTGACGGCGGGCTGCAAGCTCTTCCGCCAAATCTACGACGAAGTCGCGGCGAGCTACCCGACGATTCAGAAGGATTACGCCTACATCGACGCGTTCCAGCAGTGGCTCATTCGCTCCCCGGAGGCGTACGACGTCGCGGTGACGTCCAACGTGTTCGGGGACATTGCGACGGACCTCGCGGCTGTCCTCCAGGGCGGCATGGGCATGGCCGCGGGCGGGAACATCGGCGACACGCACGCGATGTTCGAGCCGATCCACGGGAGCGCGCCGAAGCACGCGGGGAAGGACGAGGTGAATCCGATCGCCATGATCCTTGCGGTCCAGATGATGCTGGATTGGCTCGGACGACGGAAAGGGGACAAGGCGATGCGAGAAGCGGCCGCCGCCGTCGAAAGGGCCGTCGTGACCGTCCTCAAAGCCGGCAAGACGCTCACCTACGATCTCGGTGGCACCGCGAAGTGCAGCGAGGTCGGGACGGCTGTCGCGAGCGCCATTTCCAAACGGGCAAAGGAAGCGTAGAATGGCGGAGCCGCCCCCGACCGAGTCCGCTTGGGCGGCCCTCGCGACCCCCGCGTTCCGGGCCCTCTGGATTGCGGCTCTCGTCTCCAACCTCGGGACCTGGATTCAGGATGTCGGTGAGGTCTGGACGATGACCTCTCTCACGAGCTCGCCCCTCCTGATCGCGCTTGTCGAGACGGCGACGACGTTCCCTGTGTTCGCGTTGGCGATCCCCGCGGGGGCAATCGCCGACGTCCTGGACCGGCGTCGATTTCTCCTGGTGTCTCAAGGTTGGATGCTCACAGTGGCTCTCGTAATGTTTGTCATGGTGTGGGTGGGAACGATGTCGACGACCCTCTTGCTGCTCCTGATCGCCCTCCTCGGGGTCGGCACCGCCCTCACCTTGCCGGCCCTCAGCGCGATCATCCCCGAGATCGTCCCGCGATCGCAGTTGTCGAGCGCGGTCACCCTCAACGGGATCACGGTCAACGTCGCTCGCGCGTTAGGCCCCGCGATCGGTGGGCTCCTCGTGGCGGCGGTCGGCCCGGCCGCGACCTTCGGGCTGAACGCCCTGTCGTTCGTCGGAATGATTGTCGTGCTCACCCTCTGGCGGCGTCCGGTATCCGGCGGAACGCTCCCACCCGAGGACGTCGTGGGCGCGATGCGGGTCGGACTCCGGTATGTGCGCCACGCACCCGCCATGCGGGCTGTCCTCGCCCGCGTCGCCGGTTTCGCCTTCCCCGCGAGCGCGATCTTCGCCCTCCTTCCGGTTCTCGCCCGGATTGAGATGGGCGTCGACGCAGCTCAATACGGCGTCCTCCTCGGGAGCTTGGGGGCCGGCGCGATCGCGGGGGCGGTCGGGCTTCCGCGCCTCCGCCGACTCCTCCCGATCGATCGTCTCGCGGCCGCGGGGGGCCTCCTGTTCGCAGGCGTCCTGGGCATCCTCGTGGTGACCCGGAATGTCGTCCTCGTTGGCGCCGCGGCCTTCCTCGGCGGCTTCGCGTGGATCGCGGTCCTCGCGACGCTCAACGTCGCGGCCCAGACCGCGGCTCCCGCGTGGGTCCGCGCACGCGCCTTGGCGGTGTATCTGCTCGTCTTCTTCGGGGGATATGCCGTCGGCGCGTTCGCGTGGGGCGCCCTCGCGACCCGCGTCGGCCTGTCCGGTGCGTTCGCCGTCGCAGGCGGAGTCCTCCTCCTCACGACGGCCGCGTCGGGTCGCTATCGGCTGTCACCGCACGCGAGCTTGGACCTGAGCCCGTCGCTCCACTGGCCCGAGCCGATCTTGCGCGGATACGGTCCCGAGGACATCCAACGGCCCGCGAAGGTGACCGTGGAATACCGGATCGACCCGATCCAGACCGCCGAATTCCTCGAGGCGATCGGGGATCAGCGTCGGGTGCGCCTGCGGGACGGAGCCCTCCGCTGGGATCTCGCCGCGGACGCGGCGGAACCGGGGCGCTTCGTCGAAAGCTACGACGTGGAGTCGTGGACCGAGCACATGCGGCAACACGAACGGGTCACGGTCAGCGACCGGCAGATAGAGCAGAGGGTCCAGCGGTTCCATCTCGGACCGGACGCTCCGAGCGTCCGCCATTTCCTCGTCCACGCGGTTCCGTCGAAACGGTCCGCGGCGAAAAGCCGGAAGGACTAGATCCGGAATGCGAACCCGCTCACCGCTCCCGCCACTCATACAACCGCCACGCCGCGGCCAGCCCGACGGCCGTGGAAATGACGAGGAGGGCGGCGTCGAGCGCGATGTCTCCGGCGGCTGCAGGTTCGAGCCCGAGCGCGCCTTGGACGAGCAAGGCCGCATACGTTGCGGGGAGGAGCTGCGCGAGTTCCCGCCAGACCGGCGGCAAAATCGAAAGAGGATAGTACAACGGAGAGAGGATCCCTAGGAGCGTGAAAATCAGATTCCCCACGGGCCACACCTCCCGCTGGCTCCGGAGGCGGCTCGACACGGCGATGCCGATGGCGGAGTAGAGGACCCAGATGATGAGGATGCACGCCACCAAGACGAGCCATCCCGTCAGCGAGACGTAGGTCACGCTCGCCAGGATGATCCCCAGCGCGATGAGCGCGGGTGCCGCGGGAATGAGGTTCGAGAACGCAACCCCGAACAGATAATGGAGCTTGTCGTGCGGTGACGCAACGAAGATGTCCTGGAGCCGCAGCTCGATGCGAAACACGGCGGAGTCCGAGAGGCACCAGCTGCCGATGTTCTGCGTCGAGAAGAGCATCGCGCCAGCCACCTGGAGGGGGAAATAGCTGGCGGGGGCGATCCGGTGCAGGAAGTAGAGGAAGAAGAACGGTTGGAGGAGCGGCACGATCGCGGCCGCTGGACTGCGCCAGACCCACCGCCAACCGATCCAGGCCCAGGCGGGGAGCACGCGTCCCCGTTGCGGCATCTCCTTCCGGCCGACGGCGGTCGCCATGGATCATCGCTCCCGGGCCGTCTTCCGGGCCCATACGATCCCGAACGCGAACAGCCCGACCGCTTCGACGAGCAACGCGACCGCCGCCACGATCGTCTCGTTCGTCGTCAAGGTCTCGAGTCCTGCCGCCCCGTCGACGAGCGAGGCTGCGGCGCTCGTCGGCAGGAGGAGGACGACGGACCGCCATTCGACCGGGGCAAGTCGGAGCGGGTAGAACACCGGCGGCAAGATGCCGAACACGTTGGTCAAGAGGGCCGAGTACGGCCAGATCGTCTTCATGTCCCTGAAGAGCGTCGACACGACGTATCCGATCGTGGACGAGACCGCCCACACCGCGAGGAGCGACGCAAACAGGACGAGCCACCCGAGCGGGCTGAGCGGATGCAGGATCTCGAGGACCGCAACGAGGACCAAGCTCGGCGGTAGGTAGGCCACGAGCATCCCGCCCGCGATTCCGACGAAGTAGGCTTCCGGCGAGAGCGGGCTCGCGTGATACAACTCATTCAGCTTGTGGTCGATGCGGATGTACGCGGCCTCGTTGAGCACGCGCTGGCCGATCAGGAACATCGAATACACGAGGGCGCCGATGACCGTGATTGGCAAGAGGTCCCGAGCGAGGATGGCGACGAATACCAGGAGGGCTCCCGGCGTCAGCGTCCCGGTGACGATCGCCAGCCATTCGTGCAGTTGCACGCGGATCTCCGTGGCGAGGAACATTCCGGACCCGGACCACTTCAGGCCAAATGCCATCCTCTCACTCCGCATCGATTGAACGGCCGACGATCGTGAGGAACGCCTCCTCCAGGGTGACGGGCCCGACCGTCGCCGACAAGCGGTTTCGGAGGGCGATGTCCATCACTTCGTGCACGCGCTCGGGTTCCGTGATCACGTGCAGCGCCGTACCCTCCGCGACGGCCTGCCCAAACGAAGCGAAGAGGTCTCGGTGGTTCCCGCCGTTCTCGATGGACACCCGGAGGGTCCCGCCGATCTGCCGCTTCGCGCGGTCCGCGGTCCCTTCGAACAGGATCCGGCCTTCCTCGAGGATGTACAGCCGTTCGGAGAGCGCCTCCGCCTCGTCGAGGTAGTGGGTGGTGAGGAGGACCGTCGAGCCCTTTCGGGTGAGTTCCCGGAGGACGTCCCAGACCGCCCGCCGCGCGAACGGGTCCAGGCCGATCGTCGGCTCGTCGAGGAACATGAGAGGCGCCTCCGTCGCCATGACGGTCGCGACCATCGCCCGCTGCTTCTGTCCGCCGCTCAACGTGACGCTGAGCCGGTCCGCGACCTCCTCAAGCCCCATGTTCGCGAGCGACGCCTCGGTCCGCGCCTGCGCGACCTCGCGGGAAAAGCCGCGGGCGCGGAGGTAGCAGTACACCTGCTCGCGCGGCGTGAGATGGAAGAACGGCTTGCCCTCCTGGGGCACGACCGCGATGAGCGGCCGCACCCGCTCCGGGGTCTCGACGACATCGTACCCGAACGCCGTGACCGTGCCGGACGTCGGGATCAGGAGGGTCGACGCGATCCGGAGGAACGTCGTCTTGCCCGCGCCGTTCCGGCCGAGCAAGGCGATGCGCTCGCCTTTCCGGAAGGCGAGGGACACGCCTCGAAGCGCTTCGACGCCGGGCCCCCTCCGGCCGCGGTACACCTTCCGCACGTCGTGGGCACGGAGGGCCTCCTCGGTCATGCGCCGGAGCAACCCCGCGGCGCGTATAAAGCTAGATTCCGTCCACGGCTCACATCGACTTCGATTCGAATCCGGGATGTTCGCGCTTCTCGAACATTCCGAACGCGGCCTGGCGCTTCGCTTCTTTCTCCGCCTCGCTCATCTTGACGACCATCGCGACGGACCAGATGTGGCCGAACGGATCCTGGAGCTTCCCGTACCGCTCGCCCCAGAACTGGTTCTCGAGCGGCATCGTCGGCTTCGCGCCCGCGTTGATCGCCTGATTCCAGAGCTTGTCGACGTCCTTCGAGTAGATGTGCATGTTCGAGGTGGTCCCGCCCGCGGAGGTCGGTGACTTCGTGTCGCTGCCGGGGAACTCGTCGGACATCATCACGAGCGAGTCGCCGATCTTGATCATGGCGTGCATCAGGGTGCCGTCCGGCATCGGCTGCCGGGTGACTTCTTTCGCGCCGAACGCTTTCTTGTAGAACTCGATTGCCTTTCCTGCCCCGTTGATCACGAGGTACGGCGTGACGGTGTGCATCCCGGACGGGACGGCGGCCGTCCGTGCGGGTCGCGCCGTTCGCGCGGTCTTCTTCTTTCGCTCAGCGGTTCGCTTCGTCTTGCGTGCCATAAAGGTCTTCCCCGTCGTCGGAAGACGCTCGGGCACTTAAGGGTGCCTCCGGATTGTGCGGCCGGTGGCTCACGGCCCGAGCCAAAGGCCCATGAGGATCTCGTCGACGTAGTCGTCGCCGATCCGGACGTGCCGGCGGCGGACGCCCTCCTCTATGAAGCCGAGGGACTCGTACAGGCGCCGGGCCCGGACGTTCGTCGCGAACACAGCCAGCTCGGCCTTGGCGAATCCGCGCGCCCGCATCCACTCGAGGATTCGCTCCATCAATCGTCGGCCGAGACCCGCTTCCCGCCAGCCGTCCTGGATCGCGATCCCGATGCCGCCGATATGGCGGTCCTTCGGAAATACGCCCGCGTGGCAATCGGCGGCGCCGATGACCTCGCGGCGGTCGACCGCGACGATGAGGACGTTGCGGACGCCATCGAACTCCTCGAGCCAGCGTCTCTCGGACTCGATGTCCGGGACTTCCTCCACCATGATGTAGATTCGCTCCCGCCCAATGCGGTTCACATTCCGCATGGTCGACTCCGCGTCCTCCATCCGGGCGGGGCGCAGGACGACCTTGCGTCCGTCGCGGAGCGTGATCTCCTCCGCCCGCAAAGGGTCCGCCATGCGCCTCACAGGGGGAACTTGTCGAGGGTCTCGGGCCGGCGTCGCTCGCCGGACGCGAGGTATGCCTCCATCTGCTCCTTGAGCTGCGGCGTCAGGTCCGCGTAGACGTCCTCGAACAGGGACTCGATCCGCGGCGGCGGGTGTCGCTCGACCTCCTTGATCGTGTTCTGGATCAGGTCGTCGATCTCGGCCCGGAGCCGATCGTCGTCCGCCTTGGACCACAGCCCCTTCAGCTCCAGGTACTTGCGCATCCGGTCGATCGGGTCCTTTTCCCGCCACCGGTCCACTTCCTCGGTCGCCCGGTAGCGCGTGGGATCGTCGCTCGAGGAGTGCGGCCCCATGCGGTACGTGAGCGCCTCGATGAGGGTCGGTCCTCCGCCGGCGCGGGCCTTGTCCGCCGCGGCCTTCGTCGCCGCGTACACCGCGAGGAGGTCGTTCCCGTCCACGCGGACGCCCTCGAAGCCGTACGCTTGGGCTTTCTGCGCGAGCGTCTTCGACGCGGTCTGCCGCGCGATCGGCACGGAGATCGCCCACTGGTTGTTCTTGCAGAAGAAGATCGTCGGGGTCTTGAACACGCCCGCGAAGTTCATCCCACTGTGGAAGTCCCCCTCGCTCGTCGCGCCGTCGCCGAAGTACGCGAGCGAGACGACGTCGTCCTTGCGGATCTTCGCGGCCCACGCGGCGCCGACCGCGTGCGGGATCTGCGTGCCGACGGGACTCGAGGTCGTCACGTAGTTGATGTCCCGCGACCCGAAGTGGTTCGGCATCTGGCGCCCGCGTTGCGGGTCTTTCGCGTTGCCGTACGCCTGCGCGATCAGGATCTCGATGGGGAAGCCGCGGTAGATCGCGCATCCGGGCTCCCGGTAGGCGGGGAAGACCCAATCGCGCTTCTCGAGCGCCATCGCGCTCCCGACCTGGCACGCCTCCTCGCCCGTGCTCGGGACGTAGAAGCCGATGCGGCCCTGCCGCTGCAGGGAGAGCATGCGGGTGTCGAGCAAGCGGACGAGGAGCAGGTGGCGGTATCCGGCCTTCAGCAGCTCCGTCGGCAGCTTCGGTTCGAGCTTCGAGTCGTACGTGCCGTCGGGATCGATGATTCGGAGAAGCCCCTCTTCTGCGATTCCGTTCACCCCGCCGGATCCCGTCGCCGCCCGCGGATTACGTTCTCCATGAAGAATTCACCGGCCCGATAGGAGGACCGGACGAGCGGACCCGCGGCGACGTACGCGAAGCCCATCGACTCCCCGATGTCGCGGAGTTCATCGAAAAATTCCGGGGGCACGTATTCGTGTACGACGAGATGCCAATCGCTCGGCCGGAGATATTGACCGAGGGTCAGGATGTCGACGTCGATCGCGCGCAGATCGCGCATTGTCTGTAGGATCTCGTCGCGCGTCTCCCCGAGGCCGAGCATGATCGAGGACTTCGTGAAGAGTCCTTCCCGTATCGCCTTCGCCCCTAGAAGGACCGCAAGGCTCTGTGCGTAATTCGCCCGGCGGTCCCGGACCGTCCCTTGCAGGCGCTCGACCGTCTCGACGTTGTGGTCGAGGACGTCCACCCCCGACTCGACGACCCGGCGCACGGCCTCGAGATCTCCTTGAAAGTCCGGGATCAGGGCTTCGACGAGCATGTCCGGCCTCCGCGCCTTGATTGCTCGGACGGTCGCTGCGAAGTGAGCCGCGCCTCCGTCCGGGAGGTCGTCACGGTCCACGGATGTCAGGACGACGTAGGAGAGGTCCATCTCGGCCAACGCCATCGCGACCTTCTCCGGCTCCCCGAGGTCGAGGACGCCCTGCGGGTTCCCACTCTTGACGGCGCAAAAGCGGCAACCGCGCGTGCACGTGTCGCCCATGAGCATGATGGTCGCCGTGCCACCGCCCCAACACTCCCCGACGTTCGGGCAGTGTGCTTCCTCGCATACGGTGTGCAAGTCGAGCGACCGGAAGAGGGTCTTCAGATGGACGTAGTTCTCGCCTGCGGGCGGGCGGACTCGAAGCCACGCGGGCTTCCGTTCGGCGAGCATTGTGGGTTTTCCAAACAGCGCCTCGGCTTATTTACTTTAAGACAACGTTCGGGAGCCCTACGTCGCTCGGACCAAGCAACGCAAAGCCCGGAGTCCGTGTTGGGGCAGGGCGCGGCGCGAGCCTCCCCCGGACCTGGGGGTGCGTTGGTGTTCGTTCAACCGGTCCGCGAGACTCGCCTGCAGCAATCATTCTATTTCGCGTTCGCCGCGTTTCTTGTGAGCATGACCGTCCTGATAGCGCGCTCGATAGAAATCACGTCGATTCCCGCCATTTTGCTCCTCGGGATCCTTGTCGCCCTCGATTCGTTCTTCCTACTCGTCGGCTCGCACATCCGCCCCATCCGTCTCCATGAGGATGGCATTGAGTTCAGGCCCGCGTTCCGCACAACATTCTGGCGGCACGCCGACTTACGTGATATTCACCTTGTCCGCGATCACCGCGGACGGCCGTCTCTGCTGGTAGTCGTGCGGCGTGACGGTCGGCTCTTTTACGCGGGAACGATGTGGTCCAGCGACGTGAGCTTCGCGACGGGCCGACTGGAGGAGATTGCGAGCCTCATGGAGAAGGGCGTCACGGAACGGGGAGGCGGTCCGTTGGTGGAATGGTCTCCGCGCACATGGGCTGACATCCAGCCTCTTCTATTTCGAGGTGCAATCGCCGCTCGAATCGAGGCGATGGCGAGAGCTCGCGGCGTTTCTTCGATCGACGAGGCGTTTGTCCAGCGGGTGCGAAGTGAAGACAAGACGCAGCGTCGGTGGTTCGCTGCCAGTCATTCCGCGGCAGCCCAGCGAGCCCTCAAGAACTCAAAGGCGCCCCATTAGCCGAATCGGAACTCGACGCCGTATGATCCGCGCGGATAGTCCCAGTGGATCGCGTTCTTCCCGATGTGCTTGCAGACGATCGCGCACGCGCCGAGTTCGATGCATCCTTCCGTGTTGTACACGAGCTCTCCCTTGTCGAGACGGTAGACTTTCGATGGGCAGACGTACAGGCAAGGCTTCGTATCGCACGTTCGACAGACGTCCGTGTCGACCGTGATGAACGGTTCCTCGTCGAACTCGAACCGGTCCAGTCCGACCCGTTCGTCCACGGTCAGGAGCTTCGAGGCCTCCGGCTTCGGGGGCTCCGGCATGCTTCCGACGTCGAGAAGCGGCGCACGGGTAATAAGGGTTGGTAGCGCGAGTCGGCACGTTATCAGTGCAGGCAATCGGGGAGCAACATTCTATAGGAGTCCTCCGGAATCGCGCGAATTCGCGACCCGCCGTCCTCCGAGTAGGATCTGTCCTCATGCCGCAGCGCAATCAGAACGCGTCGACGATCGATCCCAAGCGCGACCTCTCCGCGATCGGCACGGCGCTCGCCCGCGAGATCCTCGCGGTCGCCCTCGCCCCGGATCCGGAGTCGGGGATCCTCCTCCTCTCCGGCCAGCCGTGTTTCATCGTGCGTCCCGAAGTGATTGTGAACATCCAGAAGCAACTCGAACAGACGATGGGCAGCTCGTCGAAGGGGATCATGTACCTCTCGGGTGAACGAAGCGCGGGCGCGGGGCTGAACCCGCTCTCGTCGATTCAGTCCGACAAGCAGGGGCCGTTCAATCTGGACCGAGCACGGCGGATCATCGACACGTCCGCGTTCCTGGGCTGGGGCCGGGCGGAGATCCGTCTGTTCGACCCGGTCGCCGGTCGCTTCGTCATCTCGATCCGGAACAGCCCGCTCTCCCGTTCGTACGGCCCTTCGAAGAAGCCCGTGTGCCATTTCCTCGCGGGCTGGCTCGCCGGGCTCGGCCACATCCTCCTCTCGAAGGAGCTGCTCTGCGAGGAGACGCTATGCGCGTCGCAGGGAGCCGATCACTGCGAGTTCGACCTCCGGCCGACGCCTCGATGAACGGTCCCGGAAAGGCTTTTACCCGCTCCGCTTTTCCGCAGCGGGAAGCGGGAACTCGTGGAGCATTTTGACGCCATCGTCGTGGGGGCCGGGCCCGCGGGCTCCTCGGCCGCGCTGGCCCTCGCCCAAAAGGGATTCTCGACGCTCCTCGTGGAACGGGGCCGCTCGCCCGGCGTCAAGGGAATGTTCGGCGGGCGCGTGTACGCTTGGGCGCTTCAGGATCTCCTGCCGGCTTGGGAGAAGGACTGCCCCGTCGAGCGAGTCGTCGTGAAGGAGAATATGGCCTTCCTCTCCGGGGACGCGTCGCTCACGATTACGCTCGATGCGCCGAAGCACGCCTCCGGCCGAGCGGCGAGCTTCACCGCGCTGCGCGCGAAGTTCGATGCGTGGCTCGCGAAGAAAGCCGAGGAGGCCGGCGCGACCCTCGTCACGGGCATCCGCGTCGACGACCTGTGGCGCGAGGGCGGGCGCGTCCAGGGCGTCTCCGTCGCCCCGAACGACCGCGTCGGCGCGGACCTCGTCGTCATCGCCGAAGGCGCGACGTCGGTCCTCGTGCGGAAGGCGGGCCTGAAGGCGGACCTCGAACCGCGCGAAGTCTCGGTTGGAGTCAAGGAGACCGTCGAGATGCCGGCCGAGACGATCCAGGAACGATTTGGCGTCGGGGAGGCGGAGGGCGCCGCGTACGTCTACGCGGGGGAGGCGTCGATGGGGCTCCGCGGCGGCGGCTTCCTGTACACGAACAAATCGTCCGTCTCCCTCGGGCTCGTCGTGTCGTCCGAGGACCTCTCTCGAAAGAAGGTCGAGATCCAGGATCTCCAGACGAAGTTCCGAATGCACCCCGCCGTCCAGCGGCTCATCAAAGGCGGCAAGGTCGCAGAATACAGC
>DASPZJ010000062.1:0-11265 GCA_035636315.1 Thermoplasmata archaeon | reverse complement strand
CGGAGGGGAGCGAATCATCGCGCGGAGGACGCGACCCGCTCGAGCTCCTCTTTCTTCGCGATCGCGGAGCTCTGCATGTCGCCTTTCGCCGCCATGAGGATCTCGTCGGCGAGACATTCCTCGACCGGCTTGCGGTTCTTGAACGTCGCGGAGACCGCACCCGTCGTGATGCTGCGCAGCGCAAGGTCGAGCCGTCGGGAGGGGGCGACGTCGACGGCGCGGGGCACGCTGATGCCGCCGAACCGGAGGCGCGTGATCTCCTCGCGGGGCGCGGCCTTCTCGAGGGCATCGACGAGGATCTGCACCGGGTTCTTCCCGGTTTTCCGGGCGATGATCTCGAACGCCGTGCGCACGACCCGGTAGGACTTCGCCTTCTTTCCGGTGTAATTCTCCGTGCGCATCATGCCGTTGATCAGCCGCTCCACGAGGTTCGACTTGGCCTTGCCGAACGGTTTGTTCGCGTACCGCCCACCCGTGTGCGGGATGACGATCGGCGAGAGATTCATGTACTTCGCGAGCCCCGCGTCGTGCACGACCACTTCGTTCAGATCGTACTTCTCGAAGAGCTTCATTTCATAGCTGGGCCGTTTCTTGGGTTTCTTCGGCTCGCGCTTCGGCTTCTCGACGACCGGAGCCGGCTCGCCTTCGGCGGGAGCTTCCGGAGGACCTTCGGTCGTCGCCGCGGGTTCGATGGCCGGGGCGGCCTCGGGCGGCGGAGGCGGGGCCTCGGGAGGCGGCGGTGGCGGTGTCTCCGGAGGAGGCGTCGGCTCGGGTTCCATCGACCTACCTCACGGGCTTCTCTTTGCGGCCGCGCACGAGTTCGTCGAGCGATACCCCGTTGACCTGGATCACTTTGTACCGCACCCCCGGGATGTCCCCGTACGATCGGCCCATGCGTCCGCCGATCCCTTCGACGAGGACCTCGTCGTGCTCGTCGATGAAGTTGATCGCGCCGTCGCCGACCGCGAAGGCTGTGATCTGCCGGCCGTTCTTGATCAGCTGGACCTTCACGCACTTCCGCAGGGCGGAGTTCGGCTGCTTCGCCTCGATCGCGACCTTCTCGAGGACGATGCCCTTCGCCTGCGGCGATCCCTCGAGCGGGTCCGATTTCTCCTTGAGGTGCTGCACGCGCCTCTTGTAGTACCGGTCGGACCAGCGTCTCGTCTGTCGTTCGTTCTTGAGCTTGCGCGCTGCGAAGAGGCCGCGGGCCAAGGAGGTTCCTCGGAAGGTGCGCTCTAAAATCCATGTGCTATATAAGGGTGGCGACCTGCGACCTCACGCGTTCGCGGGGACGGAGATCGCGCGTTGGCAATATGGGCAGGTGACGCGTTCCTCCGGGAAGTACCATGTGTCCACGTTCCCGCCGCAATGGGGACACTGCCCGACGAAATGCTCCTGTTTCACCGCCTCTTCGAGGACGAACTCGTCCGTCGTGCGGTCGATCGCGCCTTTCACGAAGCCCTTGTCGAGCGCTTTGCCGAGCAGCCTTTCCGTCTCGTAGCGCGTCTTGCCGATCCGTTGCGCCATGAGGTCCATCTTGATGCGGCGCTGGGACCTGACCCACTCCGCGAACTCGAGGACCGCTCGCTCGCGCCGCCACTGGCGGACCCCAATGGTGACCGCGATGACGCCCGGGATGAACGTCACCGGGCCGCAGAGATACAGGAACAGCGGGATGTCCCAGAGGAACACGAGGAAGAAGAGCCCGAAGAACAGCGCGAATCCACCCATCGCGAAGTAGGCGATCGGGTCGAGGTCCAGGAGGCTCGAGCTGCTCGACGCCACGTCCCTGCGACGAGGCCGTGGGTACTTCAATCCGGCGACGTCAGAATCACGCGAACGGATGCGGACCGGGTCAACGTTTCCCCGGTGTCATGACGGTCTCTGGGCCCATGGGCGTCCGCGGGAATTTCAGCGGCTCGCGGATGAACAACACGCCGACGCCGGAGATGCCGATGAGGCCGAGGGCGATCACCGCGAACGCGAGGGGTCCGAGCGCCTGTGTCAGCGCGCCACCGAGGACGGGCCCGACAATCAGCCCGGAGCCGAAGATGACGGAGTAGATTCCGAACGCGGTGCCTGTGACGGCATGACCGACGACGTCCCCTAGATAGGCGAGCGCCGCGGGCGGGAACGTTCCGGCGCCCGCCGCGAGGATCGCGATCAGAGGCCATCTCGATACGAGTTGCGCCGTGTCCGCGCCGCCACCGGGCCGGGCCGCGAGCGCCAGGAGGATCGCGAGGCCGCCGAAGCACGCGAGGCCGAGCCCCATGAACGGACGGCGCAGCCGCACTCGGTCGGAGAGCCGACCACTCACCGCCAGCGAGGCCCCCAGGGGAATCCCTAGGGACGCCACGATGATGAGCAGCTGGGTCGTCGTCGCCGAACCCTCGCTCCCTGCCCCGAGGAGGTTGTCGGTGAAGGTGATGACGTAGCCGTACAGGGCGACCACGGGGACGTAGACCGGAAGGAGCCGCTGGATGTCTCGGTTCCGGAGGACGGTCCGCAGGAGCTCGAAGGTCCCGCGCTGCGTCTCCGGCGTGAAGGGGGTCTCGCGGACGAGGAACTGGACCATGACGACGCTCACCGTGACGCCGATACCGCCGACCGCGAGGACGGTCGCATCCGAGATCCCGAACGCGTTCAGGGCAAGGAAGGCCGCGCCGAAGCCCCCGACGAGGCCGCCGAAGGTCACGAGGTCGAAGAACGCCATGAGCTGCGCGCGGTTCGCGCGGCTCGAGTGGTCGTTGATCATCGCGAGCGTCGAGGCGACTTTCGCCGCGGCTCCGACTCCGAACATCACGAAGCACACCGCGACGAGAAACGGCTGCACCCCCATGGGGACGACCGGACTGATGCTCGGGATGAACAGGAAAACGGCCGCGGCGGTCACGAGATGCGCGAAGACGAGGATCCGCTTCCTCCCGACCCGGTCGCACAGTGTCCCGAGATAGCCCACCGTCGCGATTTCCGCGAGCGGATACACGGCGAAGAGGAGGCCCCGCCCCAACGCATCGAGGGTCCGGGCGCTCACGTCTTGCATCACCGCGACGCCCGCGAACGCGGCGGCCCGCATGATGAACGTCGCGAAGTAGAGAAACGCGAGATTTCGAACGTCGGCCGGGCCGAGGCCGAAGAACCTCGCCAAGGTGCGGCTCAGGAAACCCGCCACGGCGTCCTCACGATTCCGTCGACGCAGACGCCTCCTTGCGTTATAGGTTTACGGTCCCGCAGGTGTCGATGGAGCCTGGCTTGCGGCGGAAATGAACTATGCGGAACGAGATTCAGGGAGAAATTCTTAAGTAAGGCGAGGTCGCCTCGGCTGCCGAATAGGAGGCATCTCCCTGTTCTGCAATCAGTGCGGCGGACGTCTCGCGGACGGGTCGGTATTCTGCAACTTGTGCGGCGCCAAGCAAGGCGTCGTCGCCCCGGCTCCGATGGCCCCCGGCGTGCCCCCGGCACCCGTGGCCCCCGGCTACCCGGGCGGCCCGGCTCCGATGGGCCCGGCCTACAACCCGAACGTCGCCGTCCAGCCGACGGTGGCCCCCCCGATGCCGCAGAGCCTGAAATGCAGTTCGTGCGGCGGACCGATGAAGCCGTCCGGTGGCCTCGCGCTCGTCGTGTGCGAGTACTGCGGCGCCGTGACGACGATGGGCGCGGGCGGCGCGGCGGAGATCATCCAGAAGCACTTCATGCTCGACAGTCGCATCTCCAACGAGCAGGCGCTCGACGCGGGCGGCAAGTGGCTGAACAAGGGCGTCTTCCGCCGCAAAGTGGCGGAGCGCTCCGAGCTCGGCACCGTGACCCTGAAGTACGTGCCCTACTGGGTCGTCCCGACGTCGGTCGTGGCGGACTTCCAGGGGACGAAGAACGTCGGGGCGGGCGCCGGGACCGGCATGATGGCTCACGGCGACACCGGCGCGAAGAAGGCGGCCGGCGCGGCGCTGTTCGCGCTCTCAATCGCGGCCGCTGCCGCGAACCAGAGGAGCAACGTCCACACGGGGCCGTCGCAGCCGCAGGTCGTCCGCGTCCGGGACCGGATCCAGATGCAGTACAACATCCCGGTCGTCGCGGTCCGCGGGTACTCGAAGTACCAGCCGGACGACGGCTTCCAGTTCCAGTTGCAGAACAAGACGAACTTCGACAAGCGCTCGACCGGCGGCGTGGACGTCCAGGGCGGAGACGTCGGCGAGCCGGAGGCGAAGGCGCAGGCGCAGGCGCTCGCGCACAAGTTCATCGAGAAGGAGGCGAAGAAGCGCGTCGACACGCTCGAGTCGATCCAGGTCTACCCGACGACGTACGACGGCGAGCTGCTGCACGCCCCCGTCTGGTTCATGGAGTACGCCCACAAGGGCAAGGCGATGTTCATCCTCATCGACGGGCACTCCGGCCAGGTGATGGACGGCGAGCGGCCGACCTTCGCCCTGTGGTGAGCCGCGGGAGACCCGTGGATTTCCATCCATAGCCCTAAATACATACGCAAGAACCTATACGCAAGGACGTATTGCGCGAAACCGCCGGGAGAACCACACCATGCCCGACATCCGTGACCGCGTCGAACAAGACCGAGGACTCCTGAAGAAGATCCAACTGGTCATCCCGGGCTACGCCGGGTACCGCCGCCGCGAGGACATCCGCGCGGCGGACAACCTGCTGCGCATCCAGCTCGCCAACCAGCTCAAGGGCGTCCGGGGGGACCTCGAGGACATCCGCGACGGCATGGCGATGGACGGCAAGGTCCAAGGCCTGCAGTCGATCGGGAACGCGATCTTCACGATCGAGGGCCTCGAGGCGAAGATCCGGCACGCGGAAGGCGGGTACTCCGGCCTCAGTTCGACGATTCGGATCGAGGAGACGGAGCTCGACCGGCTGTACGAGTACGATTACGCGATGCTCGAATCCCTCGACAAGGCCGCGGCGGTCGTCCCGATGATCCGGGACGCGAGCGACCCGAAGAGCTTCGAGGCGGCCGTGAAGGGCCTCCGCGAGGCGGTCGCCGGGTTCGAGTCGGCGTGGAAGACCCGGACCAACGCGGTCACGGGCATCCAGGTGCGGTGAGACGATGATCCCCATAGCGTTCTTCTTCGGCGGCGGGCGGCGAACGGACCAGACGGCGGGCCGGACGGAAGGCCTCAGCGGCAGCATGACGATCGCCTGGGACGACCAGTTCAAGCGCCAGAACATCATGTGGAAGGTCCCCCGCAACATCCGCATGAACGACAACATCGTCGTGCGGGAGGACGAGATCGGGGTGTTCTATCGCGACGGCAAGGTCCTCGCCTACCTGGACCGGCCGGACCGGTACGCGCTGACGTCGCAGAACGCGCCGATCCTCGGCAACCTGATCAAGGCCCTCTCCGGCGTCGTCCAGCAGGCGGAGGTGTACTACCTCCAGAAGCGCATCTTCGACGGCAAGTTCGGCACGCAGGACGCGTTCCTGTTCCAGGACCCGGACTTCGACATGGTCCAGCTGCGCGCCTTCGGGGACTTCCGGTACCGGATCAAGGACCCGGAGACGTTCATCAACCAGTTCGTCGGGACGTTCGGCTCCGAGACCTCGGCAGACGTCGAGGAGCGCATCAAGCAGGAACTCGTGAAGCAGCTGAACGTGACCCTGGGCAAGATGAAGGCGAACGGCCTGAAGGTCGTCGACTTCGCGGCGAGCCTGAACGACATCGAGCAAGGCACGCTCGCGAACTCGAAGCCGCACTTCGTGACCCTCGGCATGGAGATCCTCCAGATCAGCGGGTTGAACATCCCGCTCCCGGACTCGATCAAAGAGGCCCTCGAGAAGATGGCCTCGGCGAAGGTCCTCGGGCGGACGAGCGCCCAGGCGTACCAGCAGTTCGCGTTCGCGGATTCGATGAAGGCCGCGGCCGCGAACCCCTCCGGCACTGCCGGGACCGGCGTCGGCCTCGGGGCCGGCATCGGGATGGGGTACGCGATGGGCTCCCAGATGGGCGGCATGATCGCCCAGGGGCCGCAGCAGCAACCGACGAGGGCGTGTCCCAAGTGCGGGACGATGAACCCCGCGAACGTGAAGTTCTGCGGGAACTGCGGAGCCGACACGACCGTCGCCGCGGGCAGCAAGCCGTGCGTGAAGTGCGGCAAGCCCGTGCCGCCCGGTCTCAAGTTCTGCGGGGAGTGCGGCGCCTCGCAGGTCGTCCGCTGTCCGGACGGCCACGAGGTGCCTGGGAACATGAAGTTCTGCCCGGAGTGCGGCAAGGCGGTCACGGGCTGATTCACGATGGAACCGGTTCCACCCCCCGCACCGGGCGGGCCTGCGGTGCCGAAGCTGTCGACGACGGTCCTCCTCGCGATCGCGGGGATCGGCGCGATCGTCCTCGCGAGCATCTTCGGGTACATCCTGTTCATCGCGACGCTGCGGCTCGACGAGCGCCTCTGGTGGATCGGGTTCTGCTCCGTCCTCTTCGCGCTGGCATTCTTCCTGCTGTACGCCGCGACGCACGACCGGAAGATCGCGCGTCCTCTCGCGGGCGCCTTCTTCGTCATCGGCGCGGGGAGCTTCTACGGCTCGATCTTCACGGGCGGCTCGGACCAGTTCGCGAAACTGCTGTACCTCATCCTGCTGTCGATCCTCGTGATCATCGTCCTCGGGGCGATCTTCGTCATGACGCGGGACGCAGAGCGCGACGCGGTCCGGCGCGCCCAGCGCCGACACATCCCATGAGCCGATCTCGGCGTGTCACACCAGGTGATAGATGTTGGGGGGGAGGCCGCCCTTCTTGATCTCCTCCTCCATCTCCTCGAGCATCAGGATCCTCTTGTAGGTCGGCGGGTGCGTCCCGAACAGCTCGTTCGCGCGGCGCCAGTGGCTCTTCCGTTCCGCCTCGATCGCCTTCTGCAGCTCGTACGCGTCGATCTGGCCGTCGCGGTCGAGATCGTACTGGTTCATCTTCTGCCTCAGCTCGTCGTAGTCCTCCGCGGCCTTCACCGGATCCCCGATCATGAACGCCCGCAGCCCGGAAGGCTCCGAGTCCTCGCGGGCGAGCGAGAGCCCGTACGTGATCTTCGTCAGCGCGGAGGCGAGGAGGTGCGGGTCCTTCGTGGCCGCCCCGCTGTACGCGTCCGCGTACGACTCGCGGGTGCGGGAGAGATGGAGGACGAGGAGCTGCGTCACGAGGTAGACGGCGTACGAGACGACCGCCGAGAGGATGATGAGGAGGACCGCCTGGCCGGCGTTCTTGCCGCGGGCACGGACGCCGCTCCGCAGCATCTCGAAGCCGAAGCGCGCGATGATGTAGGCCAGGAGGGGCACCGCGGAGACGAGGGTCATGATGATCACATCCCGATGGCGGAGGTGGCCGATCTCGTGGGCGAGGACCGCGCGGATCTCGTCCTGGTTCAGGCTCTCGAGGAGGCCTTGTGTCACGACGAGCTCCGACGACCCGACCGTCCGGCCGAAGACGAACGCGTTCGGCGAGGAATCGGCGCTCTCCCAGATGGCCGCGGGCGTCGGGACGCCGGCTTGGCGGGCGAGATCCGCGACCGTCTGATAGAGCCACGGGTTCGACTGCGGCGTGATGGCCTGGCGTTGGCGGATCGCCCAGCGGACGATCCAGGGCGAGATGAGCCATTGGAGGAAGATGAAGAACAGAGCGAGCCCGACGACGATGGCGAAGGCACCCGGGAACGCGTTCGCCTGGAGGGTGTAGTCGGCGGCCGCCAGGATGATCAGCAGCAGGAGCGAGAGGAACGCGAATACGAAGAAGACGGTCAGGACGCTGCCGCGGCGGAGCGCGTTGAGGGTACCCACGCGAAGGGCTAATATGGCCCTCCGCATGAGGATTACGCAGGCATGCCGGAACTCGTCGAGTCGATCAGTTGTCCGAAGTGCGGGGGGCCGCTGAACCTCACCACGGGCGAGGTCATCGTGACGTGCCCGTACTGCGGCACCGCATCCCGCATCGAGGGCGACAAGCCGTTCGTCTTGCGGCACTCGATGCTCGCGGCGCGGCTCGATCGCGACGGCGCGATGCGGACGATCCAGGGCTGGCTCGAGGGAGGCGTGATGAAGCCCGACGACCTGCGGAAGGCGTCGCGGGTCACGTCCCTCGACTGCGTCTACCTGCCCTTCTACGTGTTCGAGGTCGACGCGACGACCGCGTACGCCGGCGTCCTCACGCGGACCGGCACGAACGAGCGCCGCAACGGGAACCTCCGACGGGACTACTTCTGGAAGGTCCTCGGCCGCCGCTCCGGCGAGTTCCCGACGCGGGACTACAAGATCCCGCTCGCCCTCAAGGTGCCCTTCTCGACGGGCGGCATGGTGCGCGATTCCCGATTCCTGAACGCGGAGGTCGACGAGGACGAAGCGGAACGCCTCGCGCGGGAGGACGTCGACGCGCATCAGCGCGAGCTGCTGAGGGACCTCGTGGACCTCGTCGAGGACGCTACGACCCAGGTCGACGTGAAGGACGCCGAGTTCCTGCACGCCCCGATCTGGTTCTCGACGTACGAGTATCGCGGGCGACCGTACGCGATCCTGATCGACGGCGCGTCGGGCGAGGTCGTCCGCGGGGACATCCCCGCGCCGACCGGCGGATTCGGGGAGTTCCTCAAAGGGGCGACCCGCGACCTCTTCCACGGCTGAAGCCGGTCATTCGTTCTTCGGCTCGAGGTCCTCGTAGTCGGCGAGGTACGCGCCGCAGTTCGGGCACATCTCGTCGTCCGGGTCGATCTCCCACCCGCACTCGGGGCACCGGATCACATCGAGACCTTCAGGTCCAGTACGGGCGAGCGGGTTATAAATCGCGTGTGTTCTTCGATTCGGTCACGTCCCGCGACCTTCGTCCAGTCCTCCAGCGTCGGGTCCTGTTCGCGCAAAGCTATTTGGTCCCGGAACCATCCGGACACTGAGGGCGGATCGCTTGGCGAGGTCGATGCTTGTCACCATCTTGGCGGTTGTGTCAGTCGTGTTTGGAATATTGGCTGTGTTCGCAGGGGTCTCGCTGATTCCCTCGCTCGGCCTGTATCCGCGGGACCCCGGTTCCAAGGCAGGCTTACTTTCCGCGATTGGGTCGATCGGTCTGGTGGGAGGGCTCCTGTTCTTGACAGCCGCTGCGGGATTGTGGAGGGTAGCGAGATGGGGTTGGACGCTTGGTTTGGTCGGCTCGATTCTCACGCTCGTCGCCGGGATTTGGGCCTACATAACCGTGGTCGATCCCCTGATGCCTCTTGCGGAGATCGTCGTCGCTCTGCTGATGCTCGGGCTCCTTGTCGCGGGCCGGTCTTCGTTCCGCACGGCCTCCGCGGTCCCTCCGGGGTCATCGTAGCCACGCCGGATTCGGGCGGAAGGGGTCCGGCGGTGAGAGAGGACAATGGACTCGGGTATTCCACCCGATCCGCGATCCGAGCCGATGGCGGGCCCTTTCCGACGGATCCTCCTATGGACGTGGCTTGTCGTCATCGTAGCCGCGCTCCTCGTCCTCGGCTTCGCGATTTCGGGGCAAATTGCCCGCTCGCAATTCGCGTACGCGGTCCGAACGGTCGCCGATCCAGGAGGGAACTGCTGGCGCATTGGCGTCGATGTCGACTTCACAGCCATCCAATTCGAGGGAGGCCAGCCCTTCTACGACCAATGCGGAGGGGACCCTCGGACGGTTGAACTCGGGAAGTGTCATACCCGGGTCCTCGTTTCGGCCGAAGTCCGGCTCCAAGGACTGCCGGACACCGCGCTTTCCGTGGACATTTATCGGGCCGGTCAGGTCGTGCAGTCCGCCATCCTGAACACATCGGGCCCTTCGCCGCAGACGGTGCAGTTCTCCTGTTGGATGTGACCGAGGGCCCTCGCATCTGTCGATCCGGCCGCGGCTCGATCGACTCCGGCTCGTTCGGGACAATCGTGACCTTTCTAAGTGTCAGTAATCTTCCACGGTCGTTTGGCCCTTCTTCGTCGTGCGCGAGGGGACCGGCGGCCCTTCCTCCCGCGCCTGATTTCGTAGGTGTTCGATCCGTTGGTCCGGAGCCGCCGCGACGAACGTCTCCCCTCCCGGGTCGCCGACGAAGATCCGTTGCTTGAGTTCCTTCCGGAGGCGGTCGAGTTCCTGATGCATCTTGCGCTCCTTCCGTCGCGCGCTGTAGAAGTACGCCTCGTCCCGCGTGTCCTTCGTCACGAGCATGACGACGCGCCCCGCCGCGCTCCGCCCGGTGCGCCCGCGCCGCTGGATCGTGCGGATCTCCGAGGGCACGGGCTCGTAGAACACGACGAGGTCGACCTGCGGGATGTCGAGGCCCTCCTCCCCGATCGACGTCGCGACGATCACGTTCACCTCGCCCGCCTTGAACCTCTCGAGGATGTCGACCTGTTCCTTCTGCGACAGCCCGATGTCCTCGCCGCGCGACGCCTGCCCGACGAACCGCATCGGCCTCACGCCGGGGATCCGCGCGAGGTCCTGCGTCACCCGATCCGCGGTCTCGCGGTAGTGCGCGAAGACGATGATCTTTGAGTCGGGCTTGCGCATGAACTGCTCGCGCACCACCCACGCCGTCTTGGCGAGCTTGGGGTGCTCGACGTCGGTCGCGCGGGCGAGCTTCATCGCTTCCTGCACTTTCGCGTGCTTCAGGAACTGGACGTCTGCCTTCGATTTGGTCTCGGCCTCCATCTTCTCGAAGTACGACCGGAGGGAGCCGAGCCCTTGCGTCTCCGCGAGCTCGATCGCATGGTTCGCCTTCATCGCGATCGCCTGGGCCGTCATCGCGCCGTACAGCCGGCCGTCCTTCACGCCGGCGTCGAGTCGCTCGCGGGCCTCGTCCCCTGCGGCCAAGAGGTCCCTCAGCGTCGGTTTCGGCTTGCCGGCGAGGAATCCGAGCTTCTTGAGGCGTTCGACCTGTTCCTCGACCACCGTCTGCAGGAGCCCGCGGATCTCCTTCGAGACCGCCGGGGCGTCGACCTCGACGCGCTCGAATTCGAGGGCGTGCTGGTACGGCACGACGTCCGGGTCGTACTCCGTGCGGATCTCGACGGCGGTGATGCCGAGGTTCCCGCACACCTCGAGGATCTTCTCGGCGGAGGCGCCGGGCGACGCCGTCATCCCGAGGACGAGGCCGCCTGGGACCTCCTTGAGTGCGGCTGCGACGTCGACGTACGCGTAGTCGCCGACTGCGCGGTGCGCCTCGTCGAAGACGATCAGGGAGACGTCCTCCAGGGAGATCCGCCCCGCGCGCACGTCGTTGCGGATGACCTGCGGCGTCGAGACGATGATCTTGTTCTCCCGCCACATGAGCTCGCGGTCCTCGGGGGCG
>DASPZJ010000061.1:0-2150 GCA_035636315.1 Thermoplasmata archaeon | reverse complement strand
ACGATTCGAATCGGCGAGATGGCCACGGCTGGTCCCGTGCCGCGGCGGTTCTCGGCGGGCATCATAAACCGGACGCCGCGGTTATCGAGGCTGATTGCAGGGGACACGCCGGCCCGGGGCCCTCAGAAGGAATTCGCCGGCTCCCGCAGGACTCGTGGACCCAAGACGCCCGATCTCGCCAGGTCGGGCGGGCGACGGTGGCCCGGCTTCGACTCCGCTCAAAAGCCGATCCCGAGGAGATGCTCGACCTCGCCGATCGGGTTGAGGATCGTCGTGTTCGAGCTGCCCGCGAACAGGAGGCCGACCGCACGGTCGTCGGCGTCCACGATCAAGGAACCGCTGTCGCCGCCTTGGGAGAGGGCCGACGCCACGAGTTGATCGCGAAATCGGGCGGTGCGGGTAAGGCCGTAGAACACGCGTACGGTCGCGGCGACCGCGGTGATCCTGCCCTGGGTGAGGCCCGTCGTCCGGCCGCTCTTCTTGACCGGCATCCCGATCGTCCCGGCGGCCGTCCCGGAGACGGTCCCGATCTCCAGGATTTCGTCGGAGACGTCCGCATCGTTCAGCGGTTTCGCCAGCGCAGCATCCACCACGTTCCGCACGGGCCGCGCGATCCCGAAGAGGCTCAAGAGCCAGTCCAAGAAGCGGTCGAAGACGATCGGGACGAACACCTCCAGGGTCGCGATCCGATCCCGGTCCGTCCCGCCGTCGTAGGGGCCGGGCTGCAAGATCGGGTCCCCGATCGCCGCGGCGTTCGCGTTCGCGAGGACGTGGTTGTTGCTCAGGATCATCCGGACGCCGGCGCGCCGCGCGACGACAGCGAGGGTCCCCGCGGTGATCCGGTAGTGGCCGATGCTGACGCCGCCAGGAGCGGGCCGCCACCGGTCCGTACGTGCCTGGAGCGCCTGGATCCGTCCCGTCTCGACGACGTCGGTCTTCATCGCTTCGATCGTCTCGGGAATCAGGTCCTTCGGCCGGAGCTGAGCCCTCGGGACCTTCCGCTCGACGAAGACGACGACGCAAGGCTCGTCCGTCGGATGGCCGCCGACGACCTTCTTGGCGATCCCTACGCCGACCACATTCCGCTTCCGAAACAGCCGCGCCTCATGGATCCGTGGAACGCTCCGCCACGCCATAGCCCGATTGGATGGCGCTCATCGTTATAAGAGGATTCGTCGAGACCGTGCCCGCGTTCTCCCTCTCCGCGTCCTGGCGCGGCCTCCTTCGGGCCACAGGAGAAGCGTTATACTCGGTGTCGGTTTCCCTCCCAATTCCGTTTCGGTGGAGCGCGGGACGTGGCGCTGGACTCGGGGGACATCGCATGGGTCGTCGCGGCCACGGCCCTTGTCATGATCATGACGCCCGCGCTGGGCTTCTTCTACGGCGGACTCGTCCGGAGGAAGAACCTCGTCTCGACGATCGCCCAGTGCTTCGCGATCTTCGCCCTCGTGAGCCTCGTATGGGCGCTGTGGGGCTACACGCTCGCCCTGGGGCCGTCCTACAACGGCTTCATCGGCAGCCTGGCCAATTTCGGGCTGAACAATGTCGGTGAGGCTCCGAACCCCGGCTACTCCTCGACGATCCCGGAGCTGCTGTACTTCGCCTTCCAGTTGAAGTTCGCCGCGATCACGCCCGCCCTCATCATCGGCGCCTTCGCGGAGCGGATCCGGTTCAAGGCGCTCCTGATCTACATCGTCCTCTGGACGACGTTCATCTACGTGCCGATCGCGCACTGGAATTGGGGCATCGGGGGATTCCTGAAGTCCCTCGGCGTCATCGACTTCGCGGGCGGCCTGGTCGTCCACACGGCCGCCGGCGTCTCCGCGGTTGCGGCTGCGCTCGTCATCGGGCGGCGCGAGGGGGTCGACCGCCTTGATAGCCGACCGAACAACATCCCATACGTGATCCTGGGCGCTTCCGTGTTGTGGTTCGGATGGTTCGGCTTCAATGCCGGAAGCGCGCTCGCCGCGAATGCGCTGGCCGTCAACGCACTCGTCGTGACGAACCTTGCGGCTGCGGGCGCCGCGGTGAGCTGGATGCTCACGGACTGGGTGCGAAAAGGGAAGCCGTCCGCCGTCGGGATGGCCGTGGGCGCCGTCTGTGGCCTCGTCGCCATCACCCCGGCCTCGGGATACGTCGGCCCGATGCCA